>JBAXRM010000076.1:0-20090 GCA_037131225.1 Nostocales cyanobacterium ELA583
GCGATTTTACATTTCTTTACACAGTTTAGTTTTATTGTGTTCACCTACTTATGTGCATCTAAAATTAAAATTAGTCCTACGGAATCTTGCTAAATACTGAGAAATACCCGTAGGAAACTATTTTGAATTGTTTAAGGCTTTTCCCTTAACCAAACTTCTAAATCACTAATGTTTGAAAAATCTAATAATACATCTCCTAGTGACTCCAATTCATCAGTAGATAATCTTTGAATTTGCTCTATTAAGGATATTTCAAGTTGCCCAAATCGGCGATTTAATAATCGGAGAATTATTTGTTGTTCTCCTTCTTGTCTTCCTTCTCGTTCTCCTTCCTGTCTTCCTTCTCGTTCTCCTTCTTCTCTTCCTTCTTGTCTAGCTCTTTCTCTATCCTCTTGATAAAGCGGTGCTAATCTCATAACTAACTCCCTATCATCTGTTTCTATCTGTTGATTAATGTTCAAATTTTTCTGGAGGTTGTACAGCAATTCTAGCGTCACTTTCCGAAATGGATGATTTGTTGGTAGCGCTGCTAATTCATCAATTGCCTGTTTTTGAACTGTGCCACGCCCTAATACTCTCAACCACAATGTTTCTTGATTACATGGTAATTGATGTAAGGCAACGATGACTGTCCGTAAATACTGGGGCAAAAAATGTACTCCTGCTACCCAGTCCGGTTTTTGTACTGCACCAAATCCTGATAATATGGTGACAGATGCGGTAGGAGTAAGAATCCATAATTGCGGCACTTCTATATTTTGAACAGAAGTTTTATTGCGGTTTGCTTCTCGTTGTAATGCACTGCGTACTTCTAGTAATTTTAACAAACAATCACAGATTTCTTCTTTGGCTGCTGGATTGCGAAAGGGTTCAAAAATAGCTGGTTTAGTGGCCATTTTTCCCAACAATCCTAATGTTGATAAATTAGCATTTTGTGGAGAAAAAGGGGAAAATAATACATCTATTTCTCGAACTTCAGCAGCAACGCGACTGGGTGCTTGAATTTCTCCATAGGGTTTGAGTAATTCTTCTAAATAGTCTTTAGAAAATTGATCATGAATAAATCGCGTCATCTCAAAATAATATCGGACAATGTGCTGATTACTCAACAACCTTATGAAAATGGTTGCAGAAAATGATTTCTGTAAATAACTCTTAATAATAACTATAGTGAGATAATTAAAGATTGATATAGAGACTTTATAAATTATGGCTGAACTTCCCAAAACCCTAGAAGATGCGATCGCTCAATCTTGTGATGCGGTAAAATCAGCTTTGGCTGATGGTGTGTCTCGCATTCAAGTTGAGTTATTATTCCCAGAACTCAAATTCATGACAGTTGCAGAACAGTTTCTCCCCCAGTTTACTGAATATGAATCCCGGCTCAAAGTCTTCTTTGCTGATGCTGGTGCGGCTGCTTTAGCCCGTCGTGACTGGACAGATGCACAATTCCAGATTTCAGATATTGGTACAGGTAGGGCTGCATCTTTAGAAGCAAAAATTCAACCAGAAGATGAAATTTTCCTATTTATCGCCCCCACATCCGTAGAAGTACCACAATTAGAAAAGCTGTGTGAACTGATTGGGGAACGTCCTGTAATCATGTTAACACCCCGGCTAGAAGATTCCAGCGTCGTTGGTATCGGTTACACAGCCAGAGAAACCCGTCGTCGCTTCATTAGTACCATCGAATCTTGTTACTATATCCGTCCTGTAGATGATGAATCTGCCCTTTTCCGTTGCTACCCTGGGGTATGGGAAGTATGGCTAGAAACAGAGGGGGAATATCAAAAAGTTGCCGAACTCCCCACAAAACCATCTGGTGATGAAATAGACGCGATTCTCATGGGGGGACAAACGGAAAATACTACAGATGCTACACCTGCAAGAAAACCCAGTATATTTAAGAGTTTACAACGGTTTATTAAAGCTTTGAGCAATTAGAATCACAGCGTGATGGGGAAATCGGTTAATTACCTAATTACCCATTACCAATTACAATTACCAATTCCCCCATTATTTATTTTAAAGATGAAATTAATTTGTTCTCAAAGTGATCTCAGTAGTAATCTTTCCCTCGTTAGTCGTGCAGTTCCGTCCAGACCTACTCACCCTGTCCTCGCTAACATCTTATTACAGGCAGATGCCGAAACTAATCAAGTTAGTCTAACAGCCTTTGATTTGAGTCTAGGTATCCGTACCAGCTTTAGTGCTGAGGTATTAGAAGGTGGTACAATCGCTCTCCCTGCCAAACTCCTTGTAGATATCACCTCCCGCTTACCAGACGGCGAAATCACCCTTGATGACCAATCAGGAGACGCAGGTGGAGAAGGTATAATTGTTACTCTTAAACCTAGAAGCGGCAAATATCAAGTCCGGGCTATGGGAGCAGAAGAATTTCCTGAATTACCAGTGCTGGAAAACACCGAAGCTATTACTCTGACAACAGCAGCACTAATTGAAGGGTTGAAAGGTTCTTTGTTTGCTACCAGTTCCGATGAAACTAAGCAAGTTCTCACAGGTGTACATTTAACCCTGAAACAAGATACTTTAGAATTTGCAGCCACCGACGGACACCGATTAGCTGTGCTAGAAACCACAAATGAGCGTCCTGTTGAAGGTAGTGAACAGGTAGAGGTGACAGTACCGGCAAAAGCATTACGGGAACTACAACGGATGTTAGGAAATAATTCCGCATCAGAAGAAACTGTAGCTGTATATCTTGATCAAGGTCAAGTAGTCTTTGCTTGGCAAAATCAACGATTAACCAGCCGGACTTTAGAAGGACAATATCCCGCTTATCGGCAATTAATCCCCCGACAATTTGAACGGCAAGTGACATTAGAAAGAAAGCAATTTATCAGCACGTTAGAACGAATTGCTGTGTTAGCAGATCAAAAAAATAATATTGTTAAAGTTAGCATTGATAATGCCAATCAAGAAATTACTTTATCTTGTGAAGCGCAAGATGTTGGTAGTGGTACAGAATCAATGCCAGCGCAAATATCTGGAGAAGATATAGACATTGCTTTTAATGTCAAATATTTGATGGAAGGTTTGAAGGAATTACCATCTTCAGAAATTCAAATGCACTTGAATCAAAGCTTAACTCCCGTAATTTTTACGCCCTTAGGTGGTTTGAAAATGACTTATTTAGCTATGCCTGTACAACTAAGAAATTAGGTTTTGAGATGTCAGGGAACAGATTATAGATTCCCTGACAATTTACTTGACTGTATCAGGGTAATTTAGTAATAAATTTTACCGCCACCCCATTTAGTACCAACAACTTTAGGTTGTAGAAGAATGTGTCCAGAAATTGCTACCAAGTCATCTTCCGTCAGATTTCGCATGACTGGGAAAATATCCGCACTCTTCAAACTAGGGTGGATTTCAGAAATCTCTTCTTCACCATCATAGGTAGTGGGATTTTTAAGATAATCCACCAAACCTATAACATTATTGCGTTTGGGTGTAGCTCCTGCTAAAGCTTCTGGTTCAAGTCCCACGTTTTGGTTAGTCTTGGTGACTCCACCAGCATGGCATTGAGCGCAAGCGTAATTAAATAATCGTTTGCCTTCTTTGACTTGTTTCAAGCTAAGTACAACTGTCTCACCTTGGCTATTTAATGGTATTGTGCGGATAGCTGCATCTAGTTCCATCGCTGTTGCACTACCGACAACTATCTGAAATGTCAGCAAAATAGTAGCGACAACAACGCCAATTAGTCTTCTAAACATATTTCCCCTTAAAGATTTTGATGCTTAACACCAACTTTGATTGCAATGCTAAATTTCCATATTGTTCATTACTAATGGGTTATTTATCTTTGCTTATAACCATCATCATTAATTACTGTCTGTAAAATTTTGGTGTTACTGACAATATTTGAGTAATAATCACCTGGATACCTTCTCACTACAAATGGGCTTGATGGTATTTATAGGCAATTAACAGGTGGTTACGAAAAAACACTCTAGCCACAGGATGACTGTAGTAGGCTGCTATCTCTGCAATTAATAGTTTTAGACAACCCATAACATTGGTGAACTGATCATAGAAATTGAGTCACTGTAATACCAATATCATGTTAGGAGTCCAATTTGTCGTCAAAAATACGATCCGTTAAAGTCTGTAATCTGAACTTCTAGTGAGGATAGGGGAAAATCGGAAATTCCTATTTTTTTGGTTGTTTTTGTTGGGAAATAGAAAGTGTATAATTATATTTATTGTTTGATAATTCACCTACGTGTATTGAGTATCTTCCTGACTGCCAGTAACCAGAAAGTTCTGCTTTACCGTCAGTATAAATATCAGGAAGTACACAAAAACGCCCTCCTGGTCCGTCAACCAATAGAGTTGGTATTCCTTCAGCCGCTACTGTTAACCTTAGATAAGGTAATGATTCCGTCATCTGAATCACTTGACTGGGTTGACTCGAAATATTCCCACATTTGGATTTTACAGATCCCCCAGATTCACCTTTGACAATTAGGGGGTCTGGGTTAAGACTACTATTAATTTGAAGAGGTGGAGTTTCGGCTAAACTAGCTTGAGTCAGTATTAAACTGATTGTGAATCCTAATGGAACAACTGTAAATAACTTTAAAGTTTTCATTTTATGTGTATAACCTCAATCAAATAGGCATATTTGTAAGTATACTGGGTTAAAACCCCGAACTTGAATCCACATCTAACTGAGAGACTACAAGAAAGATAAATTAGGTAGATTGGGTAGAAACTATCGAAGCTTGTCAATAATCTATTAATCCTAAGTATACTGACGGAGACAATCAAATTGTGTTCCTACTGAATATCTTCTAATTCAGATTCGGAGTGCGGAAAACAATGGGAAAATTACGTTAGGCTGGATAAAACTGTAAAACAACGGATTGTTTCATCCGTATAAATCCTGATAAAATCTCCTGATGTTCAAACTAAAACATCTTCAAAACACTAATACAGGGTGGTCTTTGGATCAACGAGATCCCCAGTTCATCGAGTCTATGATGCCCATCTTGGGCTTGTTATATAATTTGTATTTTCGAGTCCAAGCCAGTGGTTGGGAAAATGTCCCAGATGGAAAAATCCTGATTGTCGGCTCTCATAATGGCGGACTTGCCTCTCCTGATACATCAATGATGATGTATGATTGGTTACGTCGTTTTGGTGTAAAAAGACCGATTTATGGTTTAATGCACCCGAAAGTTTGGGATGTATTCCCTCCAGCGGCAGAAATGGCAATGAAAGCTGGTGCAGTGAGAGCGCATCCGAAAATGGGTTATGCCGCTTTGCGAGCTGGTGCTAGTGTCTTAGTCTATCCTGGTGGGGCTGAGGATGTCTTTCGACCCCATAGGATGCGGGATAAAATTTACTTTGCTCAACGCAAGGGGTTTATTAAGTTGGCACTGCGGGAAAATGTGCCGATTGTGCCGGCGATTTCCTGGGGGTCTCATGATACTCTGATTGTCCTGACTGATGTGTATGAAATCATGCAGAAATTTCATAAAATGGGGATGCCTTGGCTGCTTGGCGTTGATCCTTTGGTTTTTCCTATTTATCTAGGATTACCTTGGGGATTGGCTCTAGGACCTTGGCCTAATATTCCTTTGCCCGTGACTATCTATACTAGGGTTTGTCCACCGATTGTCTTTGAACGCTATGGAAAAAAAGCCGCAAGCGATCGCATTTATGTTAATGAATGTTATGAGTTAGTCAGAAGTAAAATGCAGCAGGAGTTGGATAATTTAATTAAACAAGCTAGTCATTAATATCATCCTGACGGTGCTTTTATCGTCAGGTTTTTTAACTGGTTATTCCCTGTAAAAAGTTGCTTTCTTCTCTGACTAGATGGCCATCTTCCATATAAACAATGCGATCAGCAATATCTAAAATCCGGTTATCATGGGTAACAAGTAATATTGTACAACCATGCTCTTTTGCTAATTTTTGCATTAATTCCACTACATCCCGTCCTGATTGTTTATCTAAAGCGGCTGTTGGTTCATCTGCGAGGACTATTTTCGGTTGACTGACTAATGCGCGAGCGATCGCAACTCGTTGTTTTTGTCCTCCTGATAAATTATCTGGATAATAATTCAGCCGATTTCCTAATCCTACCTCTTCTAGGATTTTTTGGGACTGCATTAACATTTCTTTTCCAGACATTTTCCCCTGTACTTCTAAACCCATTTTTACGTTTTGGATGGCCGTTAAGCTACCATGTAAATTATGAGCTTGGAAAATATAACCATTAGTGCGTCGGGCTTGGGTGAGTTGTTTGGCATTAGCTTTACAGAGTTCATTACCTAATATCTGCAAACTTCCCGATTGAGCCGAACGCAACCCCCCAGCTAAGGTTAATAAGGTGGTTTTGCCAGAACCAGATGGTCCTGTCATAATCACAATTTCACCTGTATTAATGGTGAGGTTGATATTAAATAAAACTTGTTTTCGCAGTTGTCCAGTTCCGAAGTAATGATCGAGTTTTTGGATGGAAATTACGGGTTGGTGAGGGTTAATTGTTTGCATAAGTAAGGAATTTTTTGCACGCAGAGACGCAGAGGCGCAAGAGGAATTTTGAGATTTTTAAAACATATCAGCAGGATCGGCTGATTGGAGTCTACTAGTTGCTACTGTTCCTGAAAGTGTACACATGATAACTGTCATGAGAAAAACTGTTAATGCTCTGGCTAATGTCATATATATTGGTAAGTTAGTAGCGTTGCGAGTTAGTTGATAAAGGCCTAGTGGGACTATGAATCCAGGAATGAAGCCTAATACTGCTAGAATAATTGCTTCTTCAACAATTATTCCTAATAAATAGATGTTTTGATATCCCATTGCTTTAAATGTGGCATATTCTCTGAGGTGGGAATTGACATCGGTGGAAAGAACTTGATAAACAATAATTACACCAACTATAAATCCCATGGATACGCCAATGGAAAAAATAAAACCAATGGCAGTTGATTTTTTCCAATAATCTTCTTCAAATTTGATATATTCTGGAAGGGTGAGAACTTTTACATCTGGATTTGCTTGTAAATGGGATTTTAAGGCTGCTGCTACCTGTTCTATTTCATATCCTGGTTGAACAGAAATTAATCCGAGATTAATACTTCCTGCTTTTCTTCTAGGAAAGATGCGTAAAAAGTTTTCATCACTGGAAACTAAAGTTCCATCAGCAGCAAATGAGGCTCCTAATCGAAATAAGCCACCAATATTAATTGTTCGCTTATCTATTTCTGTACTGACATTTTTTCCAGCATTAATTTGACTAAAAACTTGAGCATAATCTCCTTTTGCACCACGATCAAAAAGAAAGGTATCGGGTAATTTAATTGTATCTAATTGGGCGTTGATTTCTGATATATTTAATGCAGGTTTTTCAGGATTAAAGGCGATCGCTTGAACTGTGGTTTTGCTTTTTGTTTGCGGATTTTTCCAAGTTACTAACCCAACATATATAGCTTCTGCTGATTTTACACCGGGTACATCAGCAGCTTGCAATATTCTTCTTCGAGTAAAGGTGGACATATTTTGCAGACTCCGGCTTTGCGGACTAATCAAAATTATGTCTGCAATAAAAACCCGATTTAACCTGGTGTTGCTATCATATAAGGCATTTTGAAAGCCAAGCTGCATAAAAATTAACACATCTGCAAAGGCAATCCCGGATAAAGCTACTAATAAGCGACTTTTACTATGGCTGAGTTGCAACCATCCTAAAGGTGTCCGTCTTTGGAGTGCTTTAATAAATCCTATCATAGTGAAATTACCGCCTTAACTTGCAAATTTGTAAATTTCGCTGCTTTCTCGCTAGAAGCCTGATCTAGCTGGACATAAACTTCTACTACTCTAGAATCAATATTTTCACTGGGATCAGAATTAATCACATTTTGCCGTTGTACTTTCCAGCCAACCCAATCCACTTTTCCCTGCAATTGACCTGGAAGGGAGTTACTAGAGATTTTTACCTGTTGTTGAGGACGGATTTTACTAACATCACTTTGGTAAACTTCAACTACTGCATACATCTGGTTTATTTGCCCAAGTTCGACAATACCGTTATTGGATACTACTTCACTAGCACGGGTATAAATGTCAAAAATCACACCACTTTGAGGTGCTTTCACATAAGTTTGCTCTAAATTTGCTTTTGCTTGTTGGGCTGCGGCTATAGTGCGACTAACTTCGGCTTTGGCTGCGGCTATGTCTAATGGACGCACTTCGGCTATTTTATTTAAGGTAGCTTGGGCAGAAATGACTTGTTTACTACCTGTGGCATTAATCCGGGTGAGGGCAGTTTTAGCCTCGCTAATTTGCTTGCGTCCGGTGCTATCTATACGGTTGAGGTTGGCTTTAGCCTCGCCTAATTGTTGGGTAATAGTATCAACACTGAGACTTTTACTGTCAAATAATGACCGAGAAACTGCCCCGTTTTGAGAAAGTTGCTGATAGCGTTGCTGTTCTACTTGAGCATTTTTAAGTTCTGCTTGTAATTTATTAATTGTTGCCTGTTGGGCGGTTGTTTCTCCCTGCCATTCTGCTTCTAGTCTGGCAACGGCTTGTCTTTGTCCAGTTTCATCTCCGAGCTTTTGCGCTTCTATTCGGTCAATATCGGCTTTTTGTGCGTTTATTTCGCCTATTTTCGCGCCTGATTGCACTTTTTCCAAATTTACCTGGGCAAGTTTTACCGCTGCTTGGGTTTCTTGGTAAGCAGCTTGGAGACGGGGACGATTATCTAAAATAGCTATGACTTGCCCTATTTTAACTTTATCCCCTTCTTTGACTAACAGTTTTTCTACTCGGCTACCTTGACTAGAAGTGGGTGCAGAAAGTTTAATTACTTTTCCTTTGGGTTCAATTCTCCCTAATGCTGTCACCGTCTTAATTTGCGGTGTAATTACTTGGGAAGCTGAGATTTTAGTAGCTTTGGATTTGACTTGTGAAGATTGATACCATTTTATTCCTAGAGTTGCCATAATTATAGCTGTTGTCAGCATCATCAGTTGACGAAAACTAGGTTTCAATAATCCGAAATTTTTAGCTGTTAGATCACGCACCGCAAATTTTCCCCTATGATTTAAGATAGGAAGTAAACTAATCAGTTTAGTTATGTAATTAAACTAAACCGTTCATTCTATCCTTGTCAATAGTCGTTGCTAAAATAATTGAGGACTTACGCACAAGTCATGAAAGAATGAACCACGAAGAAGCCTCCAGCAGGGACATGATAGGAAGGAAAGATGGTTTTGTGAGATATTTTGCGTAAGTCCTATAATTCTAATTCATCCGTGTAGCTGATATGCAAAAAAAGAGTAAAGAAGTTGAAGAAAATCCTGGAGAAAGATCACTATTAGTAGAGAAAGTTGATGCTATCCTGACTGGTGCAATGCAGGAATTTTTGGCCAATGGTTACGCAGCTACAACAATGGATCGGGTGACAGCAGCCGCAGGGGTGTCAAAAACAACGGTATATAGCTATTTTCAAGATAAGGAAGGATTATTTACGGCGCTGATTGAACGATTGGCACAGAAAAAATATTTGGCAATTTTTAACTCCCAAGATCCGCAATTTCTCGCAGGTAAACCGGAAGTTGTGCTGCGTCGCTGGGCCGAAAATATTTTAGATAATACTAATTGTTCTCAGGAGTTATTAGGGCTTGTTAGGTTGATTATTGGAGAATCTGGGCGTTTTCCTGCATTAGCTAGGGTTTTTGTTCGCAATGTAGATAAAGCTGGTTTAGAGGTAATTACTCAATATTTTATCGCACATCCAGAACTACAATTACCTGATCCAGAGGTGGCTGCACGGATTTTTTTGGGGACGTTAATCCATTTCACGATTATTCAGAATATGCTACATAGTCAAGATATTCTGCCGATGGAGAGCGATCGCTTGATTGATAATTTAGTTAATTTAATTACCAGTAACAAAGGCGATATACATGGTGATAGGTATTCAGGAACAAGGCACAAATCACCCCGACGCAAGCGCACACCAGGGGGAAAATTTCAGGCTGATTATGGTGATGAGTCTAAAAAGCTGCGGTCTATCAGGCTGACAGATACAGCTTGGGCTAAGTTGGATGAATTAGCAACCGCTAATAATGTGACTCGCAGTGAGATGATTGAAATCTTTGCTCGTCAAGGCTTTGGGGATGATCAGCAGTCGAGAGAGTAATTTTGTATATACATGATGCACCAATCCCATTATGGTTAAATTGGGTGTATTCCTGGTTGCTGAAAAGTTAGCAGGTAAGCGGATAAAATTGCTCAGTAGTAGTTATAGCTGTGAAACTTCTAAACTAAAATATCAGTTAAAATTATTGTTATGCTGAACCGAATTAAAGACTTAACAACAAATATAGCACCTCGACTGGTTGAAATCCGTCGCCATATTCATGCACACCCAGAACTTAGTGGCAAAGAGTATCAAACTGCTGCTTTTGTAGCAGGTGTATTATCTGCCAATGGCTTGCACGTAGAAGAAGGAATTGGTAGAACAGGTGTTATTGGTGAATTACAAGGGACTCAAGTTAGTGATAGGATACTGGCAATTCGCACTGATATGGATGCTTTACCTATTCAAGAACGCACAAGTTTAGAATATGCTTCTCGAATTGAAGGAGTCATGCACGCTTGCGGACATGATATACATACTACAGTAGGTTTGGGGACAGCAATGGTACTTTCTCAAATCGCCCCTGAATTGGGGGGAAAGGTGCGGTTTTTATTTCAACCAGCCGAAGAAATTGCCCAAGGTGCAAGTTGGATGGTAGAAGATGGAGTGATGAATAATGTTGCAGCTATTTTAGGGTTGCACGTTTTTCCTTCTATTCCTGCGGGTTCAGTTGGTATTCGCTACGGTGCATTAACAGCCGCAGCAGATAATTTAGAAATTGTTATTATTGGTGAGTCTGGACACGGTGCGCGTCCCCATGAAGCTATAGATGCAATTTGGATTGCTGCTCAAGTAATTACATCATTACAACAAGCGATTAGTCGAACTCAGAATCCTTTACGTCCTGTAGTATTGAGTATTGGTCAAATTAATGGAGGACGAGCACCAAATGTAATTGCTGATAAAGTCCAGTTATTAGGGACTGTGCGATCGCTTCACCCTGAGACTCGTGATAACCTACCACAATGGATTGAAAATATAGTTGCTAATGTTTGTAACTCTTACAATGCAAAATATCAAGTTAATTATTGTCGAGGTGTACCTAGTGTACAAAATGATAATGCGTTAACACAATTATTGCAATCATCTGCGGAAGAAGCTTGGAGTAATGAACGTGTACAAATTTTACCAGAACCATCTTTAGGTGCAGAGGATTTTTCTGTTTATTTAGAACACGCTCCTGGTTCAATGTTTCGTTTAGGTGTAGGCTATGAAGATAGAATGATTAATCATCCTTTGCATCATCCGCAATTTGAAGTTGATGAATCTGCTATTATGACAGGAGTAGTCACATTAGCTTATGCCGTTTATAAATATTGGCTGAAGTCTGAACTATGATTTATGTGATTTTTTTGATTTGGATGATTAATTTGTCGGAACTATGATTCTTTTGATTTTCTTGATTTGGATGATTAATTTGTAGTTCAGAAAAATCAGAATTATCTTATCTATACAAGCTTTAACTAAAATTAGAGCGTTTCGTGTTTAAATAAATTTAAGAAAATTACACTGTTAATCATGCCACCAATCGAAGCTATAGATTCAAACTCATCAGAACAAAGCACTAATAATTGGTATTTAGTAACTGTCCGCTCTAAAAAAAGAGAAGTATTTTTGAAATATCTGAATTTAGCTATTAGCCAAAATCAATTACAAGATTTGGTAATAGAGATTAAAAGTCCCCAAGATGCAGTTTATCAAGATATTGTTTTATTGAAAACTAGTAATTTTAAAACTGCTTATATCCAACTTAAAAAAATTGAATGTTTCCAAAATATTGAACGGAAACCCTTAGGATTAGCACAAGTAAATAGAATGTTAAGTATTGGGTAAAGCTTACGTCATTGATGATAATATCCCCAACGTCTTTATGACTTATGCACTGTACAAATTAATCATTTTATGTTTTCACAAAAATAGCCAGTTTTAGGCTGTGATTAATGATTGTATTGATCGTAAACAGACAAATATGGTAAGGGTTTAGTTTTGCTAAACCCCTACTGATATTGTAAACTCTGGAAAAATTCTACCTTGTTGACGACGACGCACAGGTTTTGTCCTAGTCATAATTTCCCCTACCTCATATACTAATTCACAGTAATTCGGCAGCTAAAAGCCTACTTTCAAGAGCGATATCTATTATCCTTCCTCAAGCCACTGCATATAACCACACATAAGTAATCTTTCCTTTAAATTAGCAATAGCTTCAGATGTGGGTACATCAATTGACTGTACGCGATATACATCATTGAGGACAAGACTATAATCTTTACCGCTATAGTAAGCAACAACTTCAGCTAAATTCCTATCTGACATTTCCTCACTGAGTAATGATAAAAGCGGTAAATAAGATTGTGGTTCTATTCCCTTGGGGAAAGCATTTTGAATTAATTTATATGTACTTTGTAGATGTGGTGAAATAGTGATTTGCATGATTAATTACCAATTAAAGGAAAAGGTGGATGAATATATACATGAAGATCCACACCTTGAGCAGAAGCGGCTCTGACTGCTTTTGCATCTGCTGTAGTGGTGAAAATATTTAGTTGATCACCTGTACCTAATATAATAATATCGTTTATTCCTAATTTTCGTGTTGGTTGCAGATTTAAAGCTCTAGGTGATGGATTATCGGGGATGATAGTTACTCTTTGCAAAAGGCGATTAGCTCTATTTTGTTCTGATAGTCTCGCAATAGCTTTCACTATGGTGGTGAACTCAGCAAACGCAGTTTGAGTCATTACCATTTCTTGTTCTTTTACATATTGTCGCAATTCATAACGAATAGAGGAATTTTCGGCTATAAAAGCTATAGCAGTACCAGTATCTAAATTAATCATTTGTTGAGCCTCAATTTTAATTTGACCAAAAAGTTTGATTTGGGAGTTCATTGAATCTTCTCTTATAGATGTATATAACTAACTTGATGCTTTCTATAAGTTAGTCAAAGTGCTATACATGGTAAAATACAGTACTTAGAGGTGGTGATATTACTACTTGCTAAAAAATATTTTATATGTATGCGTTTTATCTGTAAAAAAATCTCCCACACAGCAGGAGAAATAAAAATGAAGATGATTATGAGATTAGTTAGTAGTAGTTAAGCTGCTACCATCAAAAATAGGCGATTTCTAAGGAGTGCTTCGCTTTTTCCTAATGTTAATCGAAAATATGTGCGTCAAGTTCGCGCTATGCTTTATGCTTGGGCTAAGTTTGGACTTGAATCTGCGGAAAATGAATATTTTGAGAAATATTTATTGAAATCAAGATCACCTTTAAAAGAAACACTGAAATTTCAGAAAGTATTAAGAGGAAAAATAGAGTTTATTGGTATGGTAAAAGGCAAAGAAGATTCTATTTATCAGAAATATATTAACCAATATAAAATTTTATCAGGGTTATCAATGATTAATAAAGGAGAGGAAGATTAATTGATGGATATAATACAGCAAAAAATACTAGAACAAATAAATTTTAATTTGCAAAGTATTTCCCTATATATAGAAAAATTATCTAAGGCAGAAATCAAACTAGATTCTAATAAAATAGATTTGATTGATTATTCAAATCATGAATGGCTAAATATGTTAGAATATCAAGATTTAAAAAAAAGACTTGAAGAATATAATGAACAATCAACTGATGCTAGTATGAAAAATAATTTTGCGGAGTATTGCCGCAAAGTATGTTTACAAATAGAAATTTTGGTGAATAAATTTACAGAGAAGCGATGTGGTGATGAAAAACTTCAAGATAGTCAATATAAAAAATTACGAGATTTTTTTAAAACTGCAAAAGAAAATTTTAACCAGTATCAAGATAGGGAATATAAGTTAATTAGTTATATTATGGAAATTAGAAATGTTGGCAGTCATGGAGATCATAATGGTAGATCAATCTTACAAAGAATAGAGTTGAAAGGTAAATCTATAAAAATCAAACTGCAAAAAACAAATAATACTGTTTCTCTTAAAGAAATACAAAATATATTCTCTGAATTTGTATCTTATTATGATAAATATAATCCAAAAACTAATAATCCAAGAATTACTGATAGAACTGAAGAGGGATATATAGTTATCACCTTATCTAATTTAAAAGATAAATATTTTGATTGTAATTCAATTATCCATTATATTGAAAGCAATAGAACTACATTGAGACATAAGCTAGGCAATGAGTTCAAAATACTTCCAGATAAACATCAGCATCCAAATGAACTTAAAATATTTTTTGAACAACAAGATTATGCAGAAATAAAACATACAATGAACTGGTTTATTCAAGAAATAGGTAAACACCTAAAATAAAAATATTGGGAATATTCTTCAACTCATATTTTATCTTATACAAGAACCTCTTTTCTTCTTTAGCATCCACCGTTATTAGGGACTACCTTTGCTTGGTGGGATTTTCCCCATTATCTTTTAGGTTCTATTTTTGCCTGGTTGTGGTTACAAAAATTTCGAGGAATAGATAATGCAAAAAAAAGTAAAAGTTAAACCAAATTCCCAACAGCAAAAAATTGAAGAATTAGCAGATGGTAGTTTAAATGTACATCTCAAATCACCACCAGTAGATGGTAAAGCTAATGAAGAATTAATTAAACTACTAGCTAAAAAATTTGATGTTCCTAAATCATCTATCACAATCAAATCCGGTGCAACATCTCGACAGAAATTAATTGAAATTGATGGAAATTAGGTAATAGGCAATTTACAAATTACCTATTACCAGTTTACTTATTAACCTACTTCTGATGTAGTCGGAATAACACCATGTCCTACATGATCAGATAGACTATTAACTGTATAACGCTGTTCAGGAACTGAATAACCAGCTTCTCCAAAGGTTTCACAAATAGCTTTATTAGTATCGAAATATACTTGCCAGTAGTGATCATTATTACAATAGGGACGGACTGCTAATACAGGACCAGCCAAGTTAAAGGTGAGAATTTCTACCTCTGGGGCTGGATTTTGGGCTACATTAGGAATTTGGTTAATCCTAGCTTTTAATAAAGCGATCGCTTGATTATGATCCACATCATGAGCTAATTGAGCCAATAAATCAACCCGACGATAAGCATTAGTTGAGTAGTTCTGAATATTATCAGAAAATATTTTATTATTGGCTACAATTGTCATCACATTATCAAGCGTATTTAAGGAAGTTGTAAATAGTCCAATTTCGACAACAGTTCCTGTTACACCACCGGCTGTGATGAAATCACCAACTTTAAAAGGTTGGAAAATAATTAAAAATGCTCCGGCTGCAAAGTTAGCTAATAATCCTCCCCAAGCTGCACCAATAGCAATACCAACCGCAGCCAGCAATGCTGCAAAGGAGGTTGTTTCCACACCAAAGAAGCCAAGAATTGCTACAACCATTACAATTCTTAACGTGATGGAAATGATATTTAACAAATAGTGAATCAGCGTTGGTTCTATGTGTTGGCTTTTGAAAGCACGTTTTAATAACCTGACTCCAAAATCAATTAACTTCTGACCAATTAGCCAGAGGGCGATTGCACCAAGAACTTTAAGTCCAAAGGTAGTTAAAAGTTCAGAAGCAACTTTACTAATCTGTTGAAAGTCCATAAATTATTTTTGTTGTATTTTAGACACAATTACAATACAACTAATTCAAAACATATATAGATAATTTTTCTTAATTTTTAGTTATATGAACACTAAATTGTGTTTAAGACTTTTGGATAAAAACACGAATTAAGTAGGTGAGTGTTGAAAATTGTCGTTATGGCAAGGCAAAAGGCAAAAGGCAAGAGGCAAGAGTGAAGAGGGTTTGGGCGATTTTACATTTCTTTACACAGTTTAGTTTTATTGTGTTCACCTACTTACAGATAAATAATCTGAAAATCTGAATTTATTTTTGGGGCAATTTATGAATTATCCCTCCTAAAAAAATTAAACACTCTATTTTACCCATTTGCTAGGTATGATATTTTATCTGTAAACAGTTACCCAGCAAAATCTGACTATGACTCAAAACTACCGCATTACCCTACTACCTGGCGATGGCATTGGTCCCGAAATTATGGCCGTGGCGGTAGACGTGCTAAAGGTCGTCGGTAAACGCTTTGATATCAGCTTTGAATTTTCCACAGCCTTAATTGGTGGTGCTGCTATTGACGAAACCGGCGAACCTCTACCCGCTGTTACCTTAGATATGTGCCGCAATAGTGATTCCGTCCTCCTGGCTGCTATTGGTGGTTATAAATGGGATTCTCTGCCCTCTAATTTACGCCCAGAAGCGGGTTTATTAGGACTGCGAGCAGGTTTACAACTATTTGCTAATTTACGTCCTGCGAAAATCTTACCCCAGTTAATAGACGCTTCCACCTTAAAACGGGAAGTTGTGGAAGGTGTAGATATTATGGTGGTGCGTGAACTGACTGGCGGCATTTACTTCGGTAAACCTAAAGGTATTTTTACTACAGAAAGCGGAGAAAAACGCGGTGTAAATACGATGGTTTACACAGAGTCAGAAATTGAACGCATTGGGCGTGTGGCTTTTGAAACGGCGCGGAAACGGGGTGGTAAACTCTGTTCTGTGGATAAAGCCAATGTATTAGAAGTATCTCAATTGTGGCGCGATCGCATTACTCAACTTTCCGCAGAGTATACTGATGTGGAATTATCTCACCTATATGTGGATAACGCCGCCATGCAATTAGTTCGCGCTCCCAAACAATTTGATACAATTGTCACAGGCAACCTATTTGGTGATATTCTCTCCGATGCTGCGGCGATGTTAACTGGTAGTATAGGAATGTTACCTTCCGCCAGTTTGGGTGCTGATGGTCCCGGTGTTTATGAACCAGTTCACGGTTCAGCCCCAGATATTGCTGGACTGGATAAAGCCAACCCTCTAGCGCAGGTTTTAAGTGCCGCAATGATGTTGCGTTATGCTCTAAACCAACCGGAAGCAGCAGAATTAATTGAGAATAGTGTGTTACAAGTTTTACAACAAAACTATCGCACAGGAGATATTATGTCCCCAGGAATGAAACTTGTTGGTTGTCGATCTATGGGCGAGGCACTGATACAAATTCTTGAACTAAAATCAAATTAAAGGATAAATCTGGGAATTTTAGCACCTATATGTTAAAACTTTCAGATAAACTAAGAGCAATTAATTTATCGCGTTTGGCTAAAGCGTGAAAGCTTACACCAGGGATAACCGCTCCCATGCTCCCATTGAAGTAAGAAATATATATCTAGACTTGTCTAGGTTTTATATAGCAGCAAATCTATAACTTACATAAAAGCTAATAGTGTACGCTTTACAACAAGAACAAACAAACTTTACTTCACAAAAAAAGCACCCGTCCTTGATTGACCCTACTGTAATTAGAGCAGCTAGTCATATCTACTATACTTACTGTGAAGTTCATCCAGAAATAGTAGGCAAAGCTACAGGAGTAGCAATTAGTCAGGTAACTCATCGGGGTAAAGTAATTTTTACTAAGTACCCAGTCCTGTTACCCCAGGAATGTTTTGTAGCACTGAATCAAATTGAGTCCTATATGTATTAGTCACCTGACAACTGACAAATAATAATATGGACACTTTGATTAATATTTTCGCAAGTATCATTGTTTTTGTATTCGGTGCATCTTTCGGTAGTTTTATTAATGTTGTGGTTTATCGGCTACCCGCTGGTTTATCAGTTTTGTGGCCACCTTCTCGCTGTCCCAAGTGCTTAAATAGCTTAAAAGCCTATGATAATGTCCCGGTTTTCGGTTGGTTGTGGTTAAAAGGGCGGTGTCGTTATTGCCAAACTCAGATTTCCCGCCGTTATCCATTAGTAGAGGCCTTAACAGGGATAATATTTTTAATAGTATTTTGGGTTTTTCAATTTTCAATTTTCACCATCGGCTATTGGGCTTTTTTTAGTTGGTTATTAGCTCTATCTCTCATAGATTTAGATACAATGACCTTACCTAACCCTCTAACTAAATCGGGTTTAATCTTAGGGATAGTCTTTCAGATGGCTGTTGGTTGGTTATCAGAACCGACTTTAGCAGGATTGTCCAAACACTTAATGACAGGAATAGTCGGTGCAGTTCTGGGTTTGTATCTGTTTGATGCGATCGCTCTTTTAGGTTCTATAGCTTTTGGCAAAACAGTCATGGGTGCGGGTGACGCTAAATTAGCTGCTATGATGGGAGTATGGTTAGGATGGCGTTATTTACTACTAGCAAGTTTTATTTCCTGCACTTTGGGAGTTGTCATAGGGGGAGGATCAATTCTCGTCTCTCGACACAAAATGGGACAAAAAATGCCTTTTGGACCTTTCTTAGCAATAGGAGCGGTAATCACTGTGTTTAGCGGTGAAACGATTTTATCCCACTATATGAGATTATTTTTGCCTGGATATTAACATCATTTTTTAAATCCTTTTTTCATCCTTATGGTTTTATCAACCTAAACCTCTATCCTCCCTGACTGTAGCTGCTATTACCCCATTGAGATTGGAGATTTTGGTAGTATCTAAGGATTGATAATGGAGAATCCTCCCAGTCAACAAATCAGACTTCAGACTGTGATTTTTGTGATTATTTTTGTGATTAATTAATCATTGTAAATCAAATAAATCAAACCAATACCTTAGCCAAATCAAAAAATTCATTGATTCGTAGGTTGGGTTGTTAGCGTTAGCTTTGCGAAGCAATGGCACGTTCACGCATTGTGCCGTAAGGCATAACCCAACAAATACGTCGGGTTTCTCTTTGCTCAACCCAACCTACACAAAAATGGCTAAGGTATTGTCAAACAAATCACAGTTTCGACAAAATTATCTAAATCAAATAAATCACACAAATCATACCTCATTACATAATATAAAAATGGCAAACAACGAAGAATCACGCGGTTTAAAGTCTCTGTTTGATTGGTTCGCAAATCGGCGGAAATCAGGAAGTTCCAATGCTGAACGCCAAGAACGGGAAATTGCTGATGGTTTATGGCATAAATGCCCTAAATGTAGTGTTTTAACCTATACAAAAGATTTAAAAGCTAATCAAATGGTTTGCGTTGACTGTGGCCATCATAATCGAGTTGATAGTGATGAACGGATTCGCCAATTAATTGATGCTAATACTTGGAAACCTTTGGACGAGCATTTATGCCCCACTGATCCCTTGCAATTCCGCGATCGCAAACCCTATATTGATCGCCTCCGAGAAACACAAGAGAAATTAGGACTAATAGATGCTGTTAAAACTGGGTTAGGACAAATTAATACTTTACCCATAGCTTTAGGAGTCATGGATTTCCGGTTTATGGGTGGAAGCATGGGTTCTGTTGTCGGTGAAAAACTCACCCGCATGATTGAACAAGCCACCCAACGGCGTTATCCTGTTGTCATTATCTGTACATCAGGTGGTGCGAGAATGCAGGAAGGAATGTTATCTTTAATGCAAATGGCAAAAATCTCCGCTGCACTCCAACGTCACCGAGATTCTAAACTATTATATATTCCCATTTTAACTAATCCCACCACCGGAGGCGTTACCGCCAGTTTCGCTATGTTGGGTGATATCATTATCGCTGAACCAAAAGCAACTATTGGTTTTGCGGGAAGACGGGTAATTGAACAAACCCTCAGAGAAAAACTACCAGAAGATTTTCAAACCGCCGAAGATTTACTTAAACACGGATTTGTTGATGATATCGTCTCTCGGACACAATTAAAAACTACTCTGACACAATTAATTGCTCTCCATCAACCCTTACCCACAACTACACCAAACATGGTTTTGTGGGAAACGATGCAATTAAGTTCTACCGCTGTTGAATAGGTCATTGGTCATCGGTAAGATAAGTAGGTGAGCGTTAAAAATTGTCGTTATGAAAAGGCAAAAGGCAATAGGGAA
>JBAXRM010000077.1:0-19997 GCA_037131225.1 Nostocales cyanobacterium ELA583
CTAACTCTAAATTCTCAGCCCGCTTCCCTCTGATTCTGCTAGAGTAAGCACTACCAAGATTATTTTGCGTCATTGCCCATTCTTGGGGAAAAGCGTCAAAAGTCCTGACTTTCAGAGCTTCTTGGCAATAGGCAATCGCCCTCTCCAAATTCTCAGCTTTATTCCCTCTGATTCTCTCACTATAAGCATTAGCGAGATTAGTTTGCACCATTGCCCATTCTTGGGAAAAAGCGTCAAAAACACTCACTTTCAGGACTTCTTGGTAACAGGCGATCGCTCTCTCCAAATTCTCAGCCCGCTCCCCTCTGATTCTGCCATAGTAAGCATTAGCTAGATTAGTTTGCACCATTGCCAAATCTTGCGGAAATTGGTTCAAAGTGACAGCAGTTAAGACAATTTCATAACCCTTGATAGCAATTTCCTTGTTGGTGGCGATATTACCGAGGGGAAATTGTTGGATTAAATTACTGAAAGTGACAATATACGCAGCGATAGAATAGGCTTGTTCAGGGGTGACTTGTGTTAATTTCTCTCCCGCCCAACTGTCTAGAATTTGCGCTAAATTTTCATCGAGTTTATCGAGATTTTGCGCCCAGAAGGGATAAATTAACTGGGGATTAGGATTTTCAGAGACTTTCTGTAATGTCTCTATTAAGAAATTCAAATAGTCTTGAGCCAATAACCGTAACTCTTGTGCTAACTGTTGCGCTATATTCATCAACCATTGCGCTGTATTTTTCCTTCCTGCTTCCTCTAGCTGTTGCGATACAGCTATCATTATCTCTATCAATCCCTTATCTAATAATACCTGATTTTCCCGTAAGATTCGGG
Organism: Nostocales cyanobacterium ELA583; assembly: GCA_037131225.1. Taxonomy (GTDB): domain Bacteria; phylum Cyanobacteriota; class Cyanobacteriia; order Cyanobacteriales; family Nostocaceae; genus Dolichospermum. The sequence continues at coordinate 832 of JBAXRM010000077.1, forward strand.
GTTCATCGCCATCATTGCAGGATAATAATTGGTTAATCAGGTTTAGATAAGCTTGATGGCGTTGTTCGTTCATTATTTTGATTGTGATTGGAAGTCTCTAAATAAAAGTAAATCTTAATCTGCACAGTTTTCCATCACCTGCAAAAATTGGGGATCAATCAATTCCTGATTAGCTTGCAGAATATTATTGATTTCCTCACCATCAGCACAAGCGAGTAACTGTTCAATTAAATTAGTATAAGCTTGTAATCTGGCCTCATCCATAATCGTCCCCTCCAACCCTAAATAGTTAAAATAGAATCATAATCAATCTAATCAATCCAATAATTACATAAATCATAGTTTAGCGTAATATTGCGTGATACCGAGCGATCATACTAAAGTTAAGTGGGGTTACATTACTGTGAGTCGTGATTTTTAGGCGATAGCGAAGCGCTCCGTGGGAATCGCATAACATAGAATAAAATTATAACTGACTTCAAAACAGCAAATTATATGCTAGAAGCAAATGTACGGGACAATCAAGAGCTTTCTGGGCTAATCCAACAAGCCAACTCTAAGGGAGAAGCGATCGCCTTAGTTCAAGAAGGGCAGCAAAAAGCAGTGCTGTTAAGTTTAGAAATGTTTCAATATTTGATAGGAATTAGTAATCGCCGAGAACAGCTATCAAACGAAGGATTTGCAACTATGTCCCATCAACTTTTTACCAAATCTGGCTATGACTCGACCGACAAAATTATGGAACTTATTCAGGACGTAAAACAAGAAATATCCACAGAAAGAGAGCAAAGGCTAAATGACAGTGAAATCAAGTTCTAGTTTACCCAAATCGGTATTTCTCGACACAAATATCTACATTCTGGGAGCGCTTGATTTAGACAGCGATGAAAGCAAAATTTTATCCTTGCTAGTGAGTGATGAAAATAGCGATGAGCAAACTAGAGTTATCTTCTCTCAAGAACTTATAGATCAAATTTTACGAGTTGGTAAACGCTTGCAAAACAAAGACTGGTCAAGCGGGTTGTTAACAAGACTTTGGCAGCAATTGCGAGTAGATTTCATATTTGTAGAAGACCAAGATATTCAAGAGATCGCTGATGCTGGCATAATTCCCCGTGAAGATGCAGGTGTTTATCTAACTGCCAAGCAAGGAAAAGCAAAATGTTTTGTATCTAGAAATTACAAACTAATTCGCGCACTTGTCGAGCAAACTGAAGAATTTGAATGTTTCACTCCCAGCGAGTTTTTACAAAAATATGCCCCATAAGCTACGAGAACTAAACTTCCAAAATTCATGTAAATACTACAAGGATTTAACTGTGATTACAAATGCTAGTAGCCTTACCCTTAGCAATCTCCGTCAAACCTTTGGCTTGAGACTCAATTCTAGTGATCGCTTTTTTGATGAATGGTTAAATAATTCACCAACACTAACCGAAGCGGAACTACAAGGATTAGATCGCCTCACTCGCAACTATACCTATCTCAGTCAAGAGGAAGCGCCTCTTGAAGAAATTGTTAAGCTTGTCGTGGTATCGCCATTGCTAGATTTGGCTGGTTTCTATCAATCTCCTTTTTTGGTAAAAGCAGAAGTAAGTACCAGTATCGAAGTTGCTGATGAAGCTAATGCTATAGCGGTTCAAGGCAGAATTGACATTTTGGTAATCCAAGATAGTTTTTGGATTTTGGTAATCGAATCAAAACCTGCAAGGCTGGACGTTACCGCAGGAATTCCCCAAGCACTTACTTATTTGTTGAGCGCTCCTAATTTGCAGTCAAGTTGCTATGGAATGGTAACAAATGGCAGAGAAGTATTGTTTTTGAAATGCGACCGCCACCAAAATGTCCCTCAATATACGCGATCGCATACTTATCGGTTACTTGAAAATACATCAGAACGTATCCAAGTTTTGCAGGGACTTAAACAAATTGGGATTTATATTGGCGGTTTGAGGCGTTAGATAATTGTGAAGCGATTCCTACGGAGCGCTTCACAACTATATGTCTTCCGCAATTCTGTGTACTAATTCAATGGTCAGATGATTTCAATTTAATCCCCAAAACCTGAGTATAAGCACCTCTAGCTTGTGTCACGCCAATTGTCCGCTGTGCTGCTTCTATCATCGGACTGCGTAAACTCACAACTATAAACTGTGCCTGTTTTGCTTGTTGTTTAATCATTCTCGCTAATCGTTCCACATTTGACCCATCTAGAAACATATCAACCTCATCAAAGGCGTAAAATGGAGACGGACGATAACGTTGCAGGGCAAATATAAAACTTAATGCAGTTAAGGATTTCTCTCCCCCAGACATAGAAGCAAGACGTTGGACAGGTTTACCTTTGGGGTGTGCGACTAAGTTTAAGCCACTGTTAAAAGGATCTTCGGGATTATCTAGTTGCAAATAACCGTCACCATCAGAAAGAATAGCAAAGATTGATTGGAAATTTTCATTAACTGCATCAAAAGCTTCTTTAAATGCTTTTTGACGTAATGTGGTAAAGTTTTCAATTCTTAACAATAATTCTGTCCGCTCACCTTCTAATGTCTCTAATTTTTCGGTGAGTTCTTGAAGACGACCTTGGACTTTATCGTATTCTTCCAAAGCTAACATATTTACAGGTTCCATTGCCTGTAAGCGTTTGCCTAAACTCCGCAATTCTTTTTGCAAGTCTTCTAAATCAACTTTATTCGGAACTTCTGGGAGGGGACTGGGTAATTCTGCACCTAAATCTCGCAACTGGTTTTGGAGTGCTGTTAAATCTTCCCGGCGTTTTTGTTGAGTTTCTTGCAGTTTCTCAATTTCCCATTGTAATTGCTGTTGACGCAATAAGAGCGATCGCAATTCCGTTTCTGCTGTATCCCGGTTTTTCTTTTCTTCTCCCAAATTCTCTTCTAGCTTCCGCAAATTAGCTTGAATTGCAGTAATCAAATTATTCAATTCTAAAACTTGATTTTTGACAGTTGCTTCTTGCTGTTTATTATTTGTTTCTTCTTGTTGATATTGAATAACTCGCGCTTGAGCTTCTGCTATTTTTTCTTGTAACCGCTGTTGTTGATTTTCTAAGTTTTTTAATTGTTGTTGTCCGTCTCTTAATGCAGTTTCTCGCTGTTGTAATTGCTGCTCTTGGATTTTGATGGTAGCTTGGATTTGTTGCCATTCGCTGGGAGTTTGGGAAGATTCCAACTCAGCTAAAGTATGTCTTAACTGTTGTAACTGAGTTTCTTGTTCTGGTAATTCCCGATTTAAAATTTCTAACCGTGATTGTGCAGATGTGAATTTTTCCGTATTTTGGGAAAGTTGGGTGCGAGTATTTTCTAACTGCGTTGTTAAAATCTTAATATCTTTCTTTAACTGTTCTAAATATAGTTGTTGTTCCCTGCGGACTTGACGTGCTTCCGTTAATTCTTGGGTTAATGTTTTAGTGCGAATTGCTAAAGTAGAAATTGCTTCGCCGCAGCGTTCTAAAACACGATCAATATCTATTAAGCGAGATTTTAAATTAGCGACTTCTTCCGATTCCCCTGCGTCTCCTTTTTCAAATCGCAAAGATGAACGTTGATTACTGCTACCACCTGTCATTGCTCCGCTAGTTTCTAATAATTCCCCTTGCAAAGTGACAATTCGATATAGTCCCATGTTTCTTCGAGCCTGTGCCAGACTAGCAAATACTACTGTTGCACCAAAAACATAGGCAAAGACATCATGATAACGGCGATCGCATTCTACCAAATCTACGGCATAACTGACAAAACCATCAGCTAAACGCAGAGTTGCATCCTGGGTAAATCTAGGGACTTTGATTTTATTTAAAGGTAAAAAAGTTGCCCTACCCGCCCGTTTTTGTTTCAACAGTTCAATCCCCGCAGATGCTACACTATCATCTTCTACAACAATATGCCCTAAACGTCCACCAGCAGCCATTTCCAAAGCTAATTGATGTTTAGGTTCAACCTTACCTAACTGCACCACCAAACCGCACAAACCCGGCATTTCCGACTGTAAAATTACCTTACTAGCTTGTGTTCCTTGAATTTCCTGTTGTGCTTGCGTCTGTGCTTCTAATTTATCTAACTGACGTTGTTTGTCGCGCTGTTCTTGTAAAAGTCGTTTTTGGGTATCTTGTTGAATTTGTAACTCTTGTTCGGTTGCTGCGAAATTTTCGGCTAAATTCTGAATAGGTTGAGTAGAAGCATTAAATTGCGTTTCTAACTGCACACATTCAGCTTGTTTTTGAGCTAATTCCGGTTCTAAAGTCGCAATTAAATCAGATTGTTCAGAAATAAGTTTTTGTAATTGAGTATTACGTTCTTGTAGTTGTGCTTGTTCAGTGCGTTGAGGTTCGAGAATATGCAGCAAAGATTCAATTTGCCGATTTAAAGCTGTTTGTTGTTGTACCCAAGCTTCCGAAGCTGAGGCAATTTCCGCAGCAGCTTGATGAGAAGATTCTAAATTCTGTTGTGCGGTATTTCTTTCTTGTTGTAGAGACGTTCCATGGAACGTCTCTACATGATATTTTTTTCTAGATTCTTCTAAATCAAGTTGATATTGTTGAATTTCTTGATAAGTTTGATTCAAACGTCTGGTAGATTCTTGAATAGATGCTTCTAACTCTCTTTGCTGACGTTGGAGTTGTTTGCGTTCGGCTTCTTGGGTAGCGAGATTAGACTGAACAGAGAGAACTTCATCCTCTCCCAAAGCCTTAACACGGAGATTAAGCTGTTCAAGTCCAGTAGTTTTCTGATTAATTTGAGAATTAGTTGTAGTTAATTGAGTAGTAAAATCACTGAAATTGCGATCGCCATCTTCAACTTGTTTAACTAATTTTTCTTGCTGCACTTGAAGAGAACGCCAAGATAACACCGCTTCCCAAGACTGCTTTTGAATAAATTCAATTCGCAACAATTGATACTTTTCGGCTTTGGCTTTATCTTGAGACAGGCGATCGCATTGTATACTTAACTCAGTTTGAATAATCCGACAACTATCTTCCTTATCCTTCACCGCATCCAAAGTAGACTTAGCTTGAACAATCTTTCTATCATAGGTCGCTACTCCAGCCAACTCATCAATAATTTCCCGACGTTCCTTAACATTCATCGAGATAATGCTAGTAACATCACCCTGCAACACCACATTATACCCTTCAGGATAAATCCGTAACTCCTCCAACTGCTCATGCAACTCAGTTAGAGTAGAAGCCTCACCATTAATATAATAATTCGACGTATAACCCCCCTGCTGAGACACCCGCAACCGCCGAGTAACACTCCACTCAGACGATTTTGGATTTTGGATTTTGGATTTTGGATTTTCTTCCCCCACTCCCCCAACTACCCCTACCTCCCCTACCTCCCCAACTCCCCCCCTCCCCCCCTCTGCGCCTTTGCGAGAGACATCCGAAATATCAAAAGTCACAGTTACACTAGCTTCCAGGGACGAACGCCCTTTATGTTTTTGAGCATTATTCACCAAATCCGGTAAACGTTCCGCTCGCATACCCTTAGAACTAGCCAGTCCCAAACAAAACAATAAAGCATCCAGAATATTTGATTTACCAGAACCATTAGGCCCAGATATGACAGTACACCCCGGTAACAAAGGGACAGAAGTAGTCCCACCGAAGGATTTAAAATTGGTAAGTTCAACGCGCTTGACGTATACCATGAGGCACTGGTTAACTGTAAACTGGGTTAAGTAAACAATTGTACCAATTATTTATCGTTTCGTGACGAGGAAGGAGGAAGAATTTGATATAGCGGTTTTCATTTGGTTAAAGAGTTGAACGCAGATAAGGATGAATAAATTTATGCAAATTCAAACGCCAGATTGGGTTAAACACGCGGTTTTTTATCAAATATTTCCCGACAGATTTGCCAGAAGTCAGCGTTCCTGTCAAAGCTTCTTGAATAATACCAATTTAGAAGCCTGGGATGCACCACCTACAGTCCAAGGTTATAAAGGGGGTGACTTGTGGGGTGTTTTAGAATCATTAGACTATATCGAAAGTTTAGGGGTTAATGCTATTTACTTTACACCCATTTTTCAATCTGCTAGTAATCATCGTTATCATACTCATGATTATTACCAAGTTGATCCCATGTTGGGAGGAAATCAGGCTTTGCAAGCGTTGTTAGATGCCGCCCACGCCCGTAATATTAAAGTAGTTCTCGATGGCGTATTTAATCATTCTAGTCGCGGCTTTTTCTTTTTTCATGATGTCTTAGAAAATGGCACTAATTCTCCTTGGATAGATTGGTTCAAAATTGAAGGCTGGCCGCTTGCACCTTATGATGGAAAATTACCCGCTAATTATGATAGTTGGGCTGGTATGCGTTCTTTGCCAACCTTTAACCATGATCATCCAGATGTGAAAGAATACATTATGGAAATTGCTGAAAATTGGATTAAATTTGGGATTGATGGTTGGCGTTTAGATGTGCCTTATGAAATTAAAACTCCTGGTTTTTGGCAGGAATTTCGCCAACGAGTTAAAGCCATTAATCCTCATGCTTATATTGTTGGTGAGGTTTGGTCAGATGCCCGTGAATGGCTCGATGGTACGCAGTTTGATGGGGTGATGAATTATTTATTTAATGAGGCTGTAATTGCCTTTGCAGTAGGGGATAAGGTTGTTTTAGAACACGTTAACTGTCGAGATTATCGCCCCTATCCTGCCCTAGATGCAACGGAATATGCGGCAAAAATTCACAGCATTTTAGAACTTTATCCTTGGGAAATTCAACTAACTCAATTAAACCTACTTGGTAGCCATGACACATCAAGATTAATTACCATTGCTGATGGTGATCAAGCCAGTGTAGAATTATGTAATCTATTATTACTCACTTTTCCCGGTGCGCCAAATATTTACTATGGTGATGAAGTTGGTTTATCTGGAGGAATAGATCCTGATTGTCGGCGGGTTTTCCCACCGAAATTGGACTGGAATCAAGAGATTTTAAATACTCACAAACAGTTAATTGCTATTCGCCAAAATTACCCTGCTTTGCGAATTGGTAATTATCAAGTTCTCTATGCAAAAGCAACAGTTTATGTATTTGCGCGGACTTTAGAAAACGAAGAATTAATTATTGCTGTGAATGTTGGTAATGAATCTATAACGGTGAATGTAGATTGTAGTAATTTGCAAAATCAACCGGATCAAGTTTTATTTGGAAGTGGAGAAATTACATGGAAGGGTGAGAATATTTGTTTAACTATTCCTCCCCGTAGCGGCTTAATTTTGAGATAACTGTTAAAATATAGTAAAAATTGTAGAGATGTTATATAGAACGTTTCTACAAGGGTTTTAGAAGATGATATTTAATTTTCAAGGTCTATTGGTGATATTTTCTCTAGCGTTGTGGGTATTCTAATCACTAGGAGCAATGCTGCAATTTAGACAACAGCAATTTTTAATACATGACTAATTCCGAGAGTGATTATTTAACTCAACGCGCTAATCAGATTAAACGGAAGCAAAAAATTGTTACATATATTTCTTTATTAGGCTTCGGTGGTTCAATATTATTCGGGGGGGTAAATACGGTTAAGCAGGCTTGGGAAAAACCGAAGCAACCAGCAGCAGTTCAATCGGCTGAAACTGAGTTACAAAAACAGGTTAAGGGTTATGAGTTGGTTTTACAGCGTGAACCTAATAATCAAACAGCACTTGAGAAGTTATCTATTATGAGGTTAAGGTCTGGGGATAATAAGGGAGCGATTACCCTAATGGAGAGGTTGGTGAAGCTGCATCCTGATAGACAGGATTATAAAACTGTTTTAGCAGGTGTTCGGAAGAAAATGGCAGAATAAGCGCGATCGCTCTTAGAATATAGTTCAGATGGATGTAATGCCATATCCCATCCTAGCGAACTTAAACATATTCTTCCACAATGGGAAATTATGAATAATCTCAAACTTGATATTGCAACTAAGTTACCAGATCATACTCAATTACCCCGTGAAGATGGAACAATAGTGAAAAATTTTCAAGAACATCCTTAAAGTATTTTATTAACAGAATCAATTCGGTCATCTACAGATAACTAAGCACTGGGAAAATTCCTTAATCCACTAAAGTGGACTTGAGCTATAAGACAGGGAATTTGTTCCCTGTCTGGTGTGGAAGCCAATAGATAAGCCAAATAATTCAGATATATAGTACAAAAATAAAGAGATTTTGCACAATGAAGACTTTGGTAAAATGGACAACTAATGACTACCATAAAATGATTCAATCAGACATTTTAACAGGTCGTAATTGCGAATTAATAAATGGAGAAATTCTAGAAATGAGTCCAAAATTACCTCAGCATTATAATACTGCTAAAAGGAGTGTAAGTTATTTAGAAAATCTTTTAAAAGAAAAAGCAGATGTACGTTTTAATGGACCGATTACTTTAGCTAATTCTGAACCAGAGCCTGATATTGCAATTGTTAAATTACCTGAATCTAAATATAATCAACATCATCCATATCCCGATGATATTTTTTGGTTAATTGAGGTAGCTAATACTAGTTTAAGTAAAGATTTATCTATTAAAAAAAAGATTCATGCTGAAGCTCAAATAGCTGAGTATTGAATTATAAATTTACAAACTCAAGAATTAATGGTATTTCGTCAACCTGATAACGGTGATTATTTAGTGTCAATAAAATGGCAAGCATCTACAATTAATCCTTTAGCTTTTCCAGAAATTGATATTATTGTTAGTCAGTTGTTGATCTAAATAAGTGATGATTTAAAAGAAAAATAATGAGGTAATTATGTCTTTTAATCAATATAAAAGTATTATGGATGTTTTACAGGAATTTCCACTCATTTACACAGAAAAAAATTTTATTGAACAAATACCTATTGAAATTGATCCATTCTTTAAAAATAGATTAGATTTTATGTTGCAAGAAGGAGTTGTTTTCAATTCAGAGTATGCTATTTGTGAAAGTATTATTCACCCTGTGCTTGTGGAATTATGGCGACTATATGCTGATAAATTATTACTTTGGAGTCATCAAGCTTTAAATTATGATGATAATTTATCGGGAATTCCTGACTATATGGTAGCTCAACGTTCTGCAAGAGGAAAAGTTATTTTAGAGAAACCTTATCTGATTATAGTGGAAGCAAAGAAAGATAATTTTGAGGAAGGTTGGGGACAATGTTTAGCAGAACTAGTTGCTGCACAAAAAATGAATAGCAATGAAAATAGTCACTTATTTGGGATAGTATCTAATGGTAAACTATGGGAATTTGGTTTGTTAGCAGGAATAGATTTTACTAAAAATATTAAATATTATGTATTGGAAGATTTACAATCACTCATGGAGAGTTTAAATTTTATATTTACTAAAATTTTGGAACAGACGAAATTTTAGGCTTTTAACTGAAGTGTGGAGCTTTTATTTATTTTTCAGGATACCAATTATCATCTAATATTTGTTCTAAAGAATAGGGACAATCATCAGGTAATAGGTTGGGAGATAGCGCAGTTTTTTCAATAACCAATTTCTTTGATACATGATAAATCTGCTCTAATTGTTGACTTAATTTGTTTTTTAATGTAGTCGTTAAATGATTATTTATATCATCTCGAAAAGCAATAATTTCTCCTCTCCAATGATGATAATTGCGTTCATATTCCTGTTCCCAGTATTCTATCAGTAAAATATGAATAATAATTTGTCTTAATAGACTTCTAACTTTGTTTAAATCATTTCTTCCCAAACTTTCTAACTCCTCAATTAAATTATCTAAGTCTAAATTTTCCAAGTCTTTTGTTTTTAATAAGTTAATGGTTTCTTCTAACCACAGATAATCGTCAATTTCATAGAGTTGCTGTAGTTTATTTTGGGTTATATTTATCATAATCACAACCTTTTTTGGTAGTAGTAAGTAGGTTAGCGTTAAAAATTGTCGTTATGGCAAGGCAATAGTGAAGAAGCTTGTGGCGATTTTACTTTTCTTTACACATTTTGGTTATTTCATGTCCACCTACTTAGTCATTTTATTGTTATTAGATATTAACATAATTTGTGGAATTGGTGCCAATGCCATAATATTCTCTACTAATTTATATTTGATTGAGTTTTTAAACAATTAATAAATTCTTTTACTGCATCATATTGATCATGATAATTAATATATTGAGTGAACAATTGTAAATCTAATTCTGGTAATAATTGACTTTGATTAACTTTATTATATTGCTGATCCTTTAAACCATAAATTATTAATACTCCATCTTCCCAAAACCAAACCTCAGAAATACCAATTCTTTTATATATTTCTAATATATCTATACTTCCACTAGTAAAAATTACCTCTATAATTAAATCAGGAATATCTTTTTTACTATGAATAGTATAGGATTCATCAGGTTCTTTACGTCCAGTTATATTTTTACTTCCTAAAGTCGCACTACCTTTAGCATAAAATCTGATTCCTTTTTCTCTGAGGTACGCTTCTAACAACAAACTAATTGTTCTTTTATAATATTCATGTTCTTTTCCTAAGTTCATAATAATTTCTAAGTCCCCATCTAAATAAATAAATCTGACTCCTGCAATATCTTGAAAAGTGGTTTCTATTTGCTCAAATTTTTCCCAAGTAATCCCTGTGAGAACTAAATGATTATTGGGTACAATCGCTTTCTCTAATATAGTTGTCATAGTTTTTCTTCCTCAAATACATAATAAGAGCGATTTCTATGGTGTATAGAAGCGATTATGTTAAGAAATGGCTCGATTATCTTCTTGCTATTATATCACAAAGTATGGATATGTGTGGCGAGGGTAAAAAAATCAAACACTGCCTTTTTTATTTGGTATTTTGTAAAGATTTATTAAAACCAACAACTCTTAACTTTGATTAATAAATATTTTTGTTCATTATTCATAAAGTAATTCCCTCTTTTCTCACATTAAGAAAAAACGGAGTATTTTTGGATTGAAAATCATTAGTCTCAGTCAAAACACGTGAAATAACCAAATCAAATTCTAAAGATAATTCTGCAATAAAAACGCTAGTTTTTTCGATTTCCTGAGAATAGTTAAAAAGTTGTTTTCCTAACACCAGAGAACAATTTCGGATTACGGGAAAATTAACTTTATTTACTGCTAATTTTCACCCAAATTGGCAACCTGCGAGAATTAAAATGTGGTAAGAATTAAGTGATACAGCTAGGTTACAATTTGCTTGGGCTGATTCTGGTAAAGCGAGAGTGATAACACCAGAAGCTTTTACACCACAAGCACCAAACACTATTCACCCAGTAGAAAATTTTTGTTTATTATTACTTGAACCGACAAAAGTAGATCATTTAGAATTACGGGATGAACCACAAAATAGAAAATAGATGGGTTTACTACTATAATGAAAACCAAGAATGGTTAACTGAAGCAATAAACCCATAATTTTGATTTTTTGTTTTTTTAAATTCCTGCACCATCAAAAAATTCTTGAATCTGTTTATCTCTGAGATTACAGAAATTATGTTCTTTTGGTAATTCATCTGCTTGCAGAAATTGACCAATTAAAATCGGAGTTTTTGCGGGAGTTTGCAAAGCTTGAATTTGTGCTTCTAATGCTTCAATACGGTCAACTAAGGTGCGAATTACTTGAGCTTCCGAGTCTGGTAAATTGCTATGTTCTAAAGGTGCAACGCGAACGCCAGAACGGTAAATAATGCGTCCAGGCACACCTACAACGGTACAACTAGATGGTACATCTCTTAATACCACTGAACCTGCACCAATGCGGACATTATCCCCAATTTCGATATTTCCTAAAACCTTTGCACCAGCACCAACAACGACATTTTCGCCCAATGTGGGGTGACGTTTACCGCTTTCCTTACCTGTTCCCCCCAGGGTGACACCTTGATAAATCAGCGCGTAGTTGCCGATAATTGCGGTTTCTCCAATTACTACTCCCATTCCGTGGTCAATAAATACTCCTTCACCAATGACAGCCCCTGGGTGAATTTCAATACCGGTTAAAAATCGGGCAATGTGAGACATTAAACGGGGGAAGAAGGGAATACCAATACTATGCCACCAGTGGGCAAAGCGGTGGAAAACTAGGGCTTGCAAACCTGGATAGCAAAACAAAACCTCCAACCAATTCCGGGCTGCGGGGTCACGTTCAAAGATGATGCGAAAATCGGTACGGAGTCTAGAGAACATTGAGATAGTACCCTTTGATAGCACAACAAGCTACTCTCCCATATTATCGTGACTTGGAGATTAGAGATTGGTAATTAGTGATTAAAAATTCTTGCGCTTTGATTATTTAATGCAGTCGCAATAATACACCTCCTTTGAGTGTTCCTGGTTCACTGCTATAACTGCTAACTGTCAGCGATTTTAAATTATTGAATAATGGTTTACCTAAAACTTCTACAAATTTAAGCAAAGGTAGTTGACGTTTGAGAATATCTCGACTGTTTTCCCAATCTAAATAAATATATCCGTGGTTGGGTTGGGGAATTACAGCCATACTATTTTGAAATTGGGGATTTTCTAGGAGAGATTTTTGCTTTTTACTCAAAGCTGCTTTGAGTGTCTTTAAGTCAGAGCTGAAAACTTCATAATTATCTAAAGTTGTATGCACTCCCTTAATTTTGGTATCAACATTAATAGATGTGTTATTTTCACTTGTTGCTGTAACTTGTGTCCAAGCAGATATTTTTTGTTCATCTAAAGTTAAGGAACTAACATTTAAACCGCCCTTCCTAGCAATATTATCTAAATGTGCTATACCTGATGCCAATTCTGGAGTTTTTTCGATTACAAATAACCAATGAGGAGTTGGATTTTCTGAATTAGGCAATAAAGCTAAAACATATTCTCCCTTTATCCAATTGAAAATATTCTGATTAAAGTTTAATCCTAAGCTTTTTTGAATATCTACTAAAGGTTTTAGCAATCGAGAACTACCATCTTCACTATTACCGTAGATAGTTGCTGTTCCTTGTTGCCACAGTTTTGCTAAATTGCTATTACCTAAATTACTCAAATTTGCTCCACTAATTGCCAAAGTTGTTGATTCAGGAATATACTGTAATGCTTCTACAGGTTGAGATAGTGCCAAGGATGAAGTTACAAGTTCTGAACTTGTTAAAAATGTGCTTTCTGCTAACAAGCCTTGGGAATTTAAGACTAAAGAGAGAATTTGGCTATTATAAGTTGATTCTGCCAATTCTAAACCTTGCCACTTTGCAACTAGGGGCAAATTTAAGAAAGTTACAGCTACAGCATTTTTAGGGATTTGTTGAGTAGATTTTTGATATTCAGGAGAACTAATTAAGTTTAAATCTGGTGCTTGTAAATTATTAATTGCTGCTTTGATAACTTGGGGATGATTTGCCAGTAAAACAAAATTATTAACAACTGCACCAGCTAAACTATTTTGGATTTTGGATTGTGATAAATATTCTGGATGATCATAAATAACCTTTACACCTTTGTACCGTTCAACCTCTAAATTAGCCCCACTAAAAGCCCGATTAGAAAATAACAACTCTAAAAACTCGCGGCTTTTCTGAGGTTTTGCAGTTGCGATCGCCATTAAATACCCAGTTTGGAGTCCATTATCTGGGTCACGGTCTATATCTATAGTAGTTACAGCTAGGGTAATTTCATCAGTCAACCAGGGTTTAATATCATTTTGATAATCTATATTACTTTGTGCTAGTAAGCGATTTTTGAGTTCAGAAAATGCGCCTTTTGGTTCTATTGTCTGTAAAGCGTCAGGATTTACCAATAATGAAACCATTGCGGGTGAGGCTTTGGAAACAAATATAGCCGCATTGGGTTGAGACTTCTGAATCACAAGACTGACGGGATTTTTCCCCGAAAACGAGTAAAAGCCAGCCACAGCAATTAGCAGCAGGGTAATGATACCAGCTACAAGCAAAGGAAATCTAATATTTTTTCTTAATTCTTGACTGTTCACATTATTTATAATTTATATTTTCTAGCTTTTCTGCCAACATGAATAGTATAGAATTTTTTAGCATAAATTTATGAAATCATGACAGATACATCATTTGATCAACCTTTTTCCCAAATTACTGTCCAGGAACTAGCAAAGCGTCTTTCCAGTGATAAAGAAACGCTTCAATTAATAGATGTGCGTGAACCCCAGGAACTTGCCTTATCACGGATAGATGGATTTGTCAATCTTCCTCTGAGTGAATATGAGCAATGGAGTGAGCAAGTTTCTATCCGCTTTGATCCATCCGCGGAAACTCTTGTTCTCTGTCATCATGGTATACGCTCGGCTCAGATGTGTCAGTGGTTAGTTACTCAAGGATTTACACAAGTTAAAAATATTACTGGCGGTATTTCCGCTTACTCAATTTTTGTTGATCCTTCAGTTCCTCAATATTAGGAAATTGTAGGGGCGGGGTTTCCCCGCCCAAAGTTCAGATTTCAGGTCTCTAAAGGTCGTTCTAAGATTAATTTATAATATCCAAAAGCTTCTCCTTTAGGACTGACAGTAAAAGGCATTAAAAGACCCGCAATTGCATTTCTAACTAAATATTTAGGCAATAAATAAATAAGTATTTTTAGTTGCCAAGACAAGAAAAAAAGCTTCAAAGATAATTTTTGTAATTTTAATAATGTTGGCTGAATTTCTAAAGAAATATCTTCAATTGCTTGAACTTGGAAGCCAATTGATTGGACGATAGCATTCCAATCATTAATTTCTGAAAATCCATGACGAACTGCCATTGATATTTCTACAAGTTGAGTTGCAGTTTGAAGTAACTTAGGGAGTTGTGCAAAATTAATTTGACGGTAGCCATCGAACACAATTAATTTTCCACCTGGACGCAGCACACGAAAAATTTCTGCTAGTGGTGTTTCAGGTTCAGATGCGTGACATAAACACTCAAAGGCAAAAACAATATCAAAGGATTGATCTAAAAAATTGAGGTGATTAAAGTTACCTTCTTGAAAAGATAGGTTAGGAAATTTATCTGCTTTACGACTGGCTATTTTAATATGCGATGGTGTTAAATCAATTCCGGTGAAATGTACTTCTGGATACTGCTGCGCTAAAAAACAGCTATTAAATCCTTTGCCACATCCTAATTCTAAAACAGTCTTGGCATCAAGTTCCTGAATTTGTTGGGCAACTCCTCGTGGTTGAGTATAGTAACCATCGGGATCAAATACACCATCAGGGTTTAAGGACATGTGGATAGCATCTTCTCTAGAGTGATAGGTTTGATAACCCCACTCACTTTGGGTGTATTAGTAAGATATGGTAGCATCTGCATCAAATTCCTTTAAAACAGCCTCACAACCAAAAAGCTCGTCAATTTTGGCGATCGCATCTGCTAAAGTTAGTTGACTAGCCAGAGTAGCATAGTCAAGCCCTGATCCCGGGTAGCAGGGGGTAGCAGGGGAAAAGATATTGCTAACGAACAACTGACTCCTGACTCTTGACTCCTGCTACATCAACCAAAACCAGGAATTAACCGTTTTAAGGCACGACCGGCGACATCACCATAATGCAGTTCGCCACAGAGGATTTTACCCATGATTTGAGCGCCAGAGGGGCGTTTAACACCGACTTTGTAGCCAACACCAGGGAAGCGATAAAATGCTCCGGCGAGTTTTTGCGCCCAAGCCATATCACTTCCCCATTGTTCGTTAATGGCATCAGTATAGTTTGCTAAGGCTTTGGTATCGCCACTTAAAGCATCATGAATAAATCCGGCGGCTAGGACACCGCTAAATATAGAGGGACGAATTCCTTCGGCGGTAAAGGGGTCAACTACACAAGCTGCTTCTCCAGCTAAAACAGCGTTTTGGGTGTGTAGCTTTTGGTTGCCATCCCAAATGCAGATGGGATGACCATACTGGTTACTATTTTTAATGTCTACATGGAAGGATTGAGCGTATTCATCCAAGATTTTCTTAAAGTCTTGGGGTTCACCACCGATGAATGTCCCAACACCGATGGAATAACCGTCATCTTTGGGGAAGTTCCAGATATAACCGTTTTTAATTAAACCAAATTCAAAGTGAATTACGTTTTTGTCGGGGACATTGGCTGTGACTTCGGCTTCTAATGCGCCCGCTAGTAGGCGTTTACGGTCTTTAAAGCCTAGCCATTTAGCCATTGGACCTTTTGCACCGTCGGCGGCGATGAGATAACGACCTGTTACTATGCCTGTGGCTGTGGTAACTTGCCAAGAATTGTTTTTAAATTCAATACCTTTGACTTCCGTATTATCTTGTATTTCAGCCCCTTGGTTTTGAGCTTGTTGGATTAAAAAGTGGTCAAAAATTTCTCTCCGCACCATCCATATTGGTTCTTTAATGTCTATTTTGGCTTCTACGGGATCGCCTAATTTCCAGGTGAAGCGTAAGGAGTCTACTTTGGTGGAGATGGCAGGGCTAAAGTCAAAATCGAACCATTGAGCGATCGCTGGTGACACACCACCACCACAAGGCTTATATCTGGGTAGTGATTCTTTTTCTAGGACTAAGACTGAGCGCCCCTTTTTGGCTAGATGATATGCGGCTGTCCCACCGGCAGGACCTGCGCCAACGATAATACAATCGTACATAATGACTAATGTTTTGATTTTTATTTTAAGTTAGTTGATTTCTCAGTATATATAAGCGGTTATGATTTTTTATAAATTTTTAGTAAATTATAGCTAATTGACAATTATCAATTATCTGACTTGAAAATCAGAACCCACCCTAACCCCTGATCCCCCAGTCAGCAGTTTAATGATATTTTTCAAAAATTTCTTTGCTGGCATAAGTATTTGCAGAAATATAATTAAGTTACTATAGCAGTCCTATGGCACAATTCACCGAGTCAGGACGGGAAGTGAGCAGAATGGCCTTAGTGATATGACAAGCTACACTATCAGAGTTTTCAGTTAATATTTTTATCACATGAGATTGTGTAGTTAAAGCAACAACTTATGTTAACGAGCTATGAGATAATACCGAATAATATAGAAATTTATCCTCTTTTTGGGTTTCAGCTATGTAGCAATGACAAATACAGCAAATAAATGCTAAAGGTAAATTTTGTGTTTAATTAATACAATATAAGTATATAATCTGCTATCTTAGCTTAATTAATAACTAATTATTTTTTTTTCCAGTTTTGTGGTAAAAATCACATATTTTTTCAAATTTTGATTAAGATTTGCCTTCAGTAAAAATATCACCTATGCAAGTTCACCTGACTAATCGGCAACAGAATATACTTTGGGCAACTGTACGGCAGTATATTGCTACAGCAGAGCCTGTGGGTTCTAAGGCTTTAATTGAAGGTTTTGATTTAGGTGTTAGTTCTGCTACGATTCGCAGTGTGATGGGTGTTTTAGAAAAATCAGGGTTACTTTATCAACCACATACTTCTGCGGGCAGAATTCCTTCTGATTCTGGTTATCGTATTTATGTTGATCAACTTATTAAACCCTCAGAAACTTTAGGTAAAGAGGTAGAAACAGCATTACAAAAACATCTGCATTGGGAAGATTGGAGTTTGGAGGCGTTATTACAAGGTGCTGCTCAAATTTTAGCAACATTAAGCGGCTGCATTACTTTGATTACTATGCCCCAAGCCACCACAGCAAAGTTACGACATTTGCAATTGGTGCAAATTGAATCGGGGAAGATTATGTTGATTGTGGTGACAGATAGTTATGAAACCCATTCTAAGGTGATGGATTTATTTCCAACAACTTCAGAAAATAAACCGGAAGTGGAGGTAATTGATCATCAATTGCAAATTATTTCTAATTTTTTAAATAGTCATTTGCGAGGACGGAGTTTATTAGAAATAGGCTCTCTTGATTGGAGTGAATTGGATCAGGAGTTTCAAGTTTATGGTGAATTATTAAAAAGTTCTTTGGTAGAATTGACTCATCGCGCTCTGGCACCGACAACTACACAAATTATGGTAAGAGGGATTGGAGAGGTTTTACGACAACCAGAATTTTCTCAGGTGCAGCAGATACAGACAATTATGCAATTGTTGGAAGATGAACAAGACCAACTTTGGCATTTAATTTGTGAAGAAGCAGGAATGGACGATCCAAATAAGTCTAAAGTGACGGTGCGGATTGGTGCAGAAAATCCTCTTGAACCTATTCGGACTTGTACTTTGATTTCTGCTATTTATCGTCGGGGTTCTGTACCTGTAGGAAGTGTGGGGGTTTTGGGTCCAACTAGGTTAGACTATGAGAGTGCGATCGCTGTAGTTGCAGCAGCAGCAAATTATCTCTCGGAAGCTTTTAGTTAATTTCCCTAAATTCATGATTAGAAAAATCATTTTTGGTCTATTATGGCTAGGATTTATTTCCTATGCCTTTTTCTTTGCTCCTCCTGAACAACCTGATACTTTTGAATTAATAAAAAATCTTTCTACAGGGAATTGGCAAGGAATTAATCCTCTGATTATATCTTTATTTAATATCATGGGGATTTGGCCTTTTATCTATAGTGCAGTAGTTTTTTTTGATGGTAGGGGTCAAAAAATACCTGCTTGGCCGTTTGCTATTGGTTCTTTTGCTCTTGGTGCTTTTATGCTTTTACCATATTTGGCTTTAAGATCACCTAACCAAAAGTTTGTAGGGGAAAAAAATTTATTTCTTAAAATACTAGATTCCCGCATTTTTGGAATTTTATTAACTATAGGTGCGGCGGTTTTATTAGTATCTAGTTTGCAAGGAGACTGGATTAATTTTGTACAACAGTGGCAAAATAGCCGATTTATTCATGTTATGAGTTTAGATTTTGTGATGTTGAGTTTATTATTTCCCACCTTGTTAGGAGATGATATGACGCGACGGGGTTGGCAAAATAATCAGTTATTTTGGTTATTTACAATTCCTTTGTTCGGTCCTTTGATATATTTGTGTGTCCGTCCACCTGTGGAAATAGAAAATTAAACATAAAATAGGAGTTGAGAAGCTAATACTCCTCTAACTCCTGAGCAATAAAATCAAAAAGGTGAGTATCCTCTCCAGGAATAAATGTAGAGACTTTTCATGGAGTTACTGTTACGAAGTTTTCGCCACCTTTAAATTCACGTCTTGAAACCCTTGCTAGAGGGGGAGGGGAGCATCTCACCTTTGCAATGAGTATAAATACTTATTAAGTGTTAAGCAATA
>JBAXRM010000078.1:0-19700 GCA_037131225.1 Nostocales cyanobacterium ELA583
GGTTAGGTTTTTGGAGATTATTGGTTTTATTTAATACTTTTCAAACACCCTCTAACTAAATCCTGCCATAATTTCCCTCATAACTCCTCCTCAACCTCCATATTTACCGCTTCCAACTCAGCCTCCAACTGTTCAATAGTCGGTAAACTCTCCTGCAACCTCTCTGGTAAACCCTCCCTTATTTGATAACTAGAAACACCAATAGGCTTATTCATATCTCGCAAAGAATATTCAACAATCTTCTGCTTTTTATACTTACATAAAATAATCCCAATAGTCGGCATATCATCCCGGTGTTTTAGCAACTCATCCACAGCCGAAACATAAAAACTCATCTTCCCTGAAAACTCCGGTTTAAAAGCTTCCACCTTTAAATCAATCACCACAAAACACCGCAACCGTAAATGATAAAATAATAAATCTAAATAAAAATCTTCCCCTTCTACCTCCAAATGATACTGACTACCCACAAACGCAAAACCCACCCCTAATTCCAATAAAAAATCGCGGATACGTTCTATTAAAGCCCTCTCTAAATCTCGTTCCTGTGCCTCCTTTCCTAAATTAATAAAATCAAAATTATAAGGGTCTTTAAATAACTGTTGTGCTAGTTCAGATTGGGGATTTGGCAACGTGTGAGAGAAATTAGTATCAGCTTTACCTTGCCTTTTATATAGTCCACTTTCTATCTGATGGACTAATACATTGCGACTCCATCCTTGCTCAATAGTTTGTCTTGCATACCACAGACGTTCCTCTGGTGATTTTACCTTTTCTATTAAGGTAATATTGTGATACCAAGTAATTTGTGCAACCACCTCTTGCACAAATTCAAAATTCTGGTAAGTTTCTGCAAAACTCCGCATATATTTAAGATTGCGAGATGAGAAACCTTTCATTTCCGGAAACGCTTTTCGCAAATCAGAGGCTAAATTATCTATAACTTTAGCACCCCATCCTTGCTGCTGTTGCCGATTTAAAATGTCCGCTCCAATTTGCCAATAAAGTAATATTAATTCGCGGTTAATAGCCAGCGCAGCCCGAACTTGTGCATTGCGGATGCGTTCTTTAAGTTCCTCAAAAAAATGATGATAATCTGCGGGAATTGATAAATTATCCACCATATATTTAATTGAATTAGAGTTTGCATTTTTTAATATTCCCCCACCTGGATAATTTGATTTTAATACTATACTGTTGTTGGGTTGCGCTGTCGCTTAACCCAACCTACATTTATTAATCTGATTCTGGTAAATTAGAGTGAACAAGTTGTGCAAATTCTTCTAAAGAATTAACACTAATAGTTGATACAAATATTTGCTCTAAAAAAGATGTATCATCAATTTGATTAATGCTGGCAATCAAAGTTTCAGGAATATCATCAAACCGCACCTGTAAAAGTTTGATAATATCTTGTTTCCGAGTTCTTTCTATAGCGCGTCTTTCAATGTTAGTTACAAGTGGCATTTTTCGTTCCTCCTGATAGTTAGCGAATTTTTGATCAAAACTTAATTGTAAGTCTTCAGATAAAGCCATCATTAAATCAATGACCTTATCCAAATCAATACTGTTGTTGGGTTGCGCTGTTGCTTAACCCAACCTACATTTATTAATCTTATTCTGGTAAATTAGAGTGAACAAGTTGTGCAAATTCTTCTAACGAACTAACATTAATTGCTGATACAAATATTTGTTCTAAAAAAGATGTATCATCAATTTGATTAATGCTGGCAATCAAATTTTCAGGAATATCACCAAACCGCACCTGTAAAAGTTTGATAATATTTTGTTTCTGAGTTTTTTTCTCAGTTCTTTCTATAGCGCGTCTTTCAATGTTAGTTACAAGTGGCATTTTTCGTTCCTCCTGATAGTTAGCGAATTTTTGATCAAAACTTAATTGCAGGTCTTCAGATAAAGCCATCATTAAATCAATGACCTTATACAAATCAACAATTTCTTTACGGTTATAACCTCTTTCATAAAGTAATCTAGCTAAGTTCCATTTCCACTGTTCCCTAGCTGACAAATTGCTGTTAGTGGCTTTAGTCTTTAAATGTGCCATTACCACTATAGCAAAAATATTATTACTTTGCTCTAACTCCTCCCATTTATAATCTAGAAGCTTGACGATAGAAAAATTAAAGATTAACTGACTACTTCCGAAACCATACTGATAAGAATTAGGTCGCCAACTTTTAGTTTCATCTCCCAGTATGGCTAAACTAATAACTGGTTTTTGATATAAATCAAAAGCTCGATAGTTGTAGATAAACATTCTTTGGGAAAATTCTTTATCATATTGACTTTGTACTTCTACATGAATTAATATCCAAATTTCTTGATTATCTAATAACCACACTTGAAACAATTTATCAGCGTGGCGTGTTTTGCTCTTTGCAGATGCGGTAATCTGTTCTAATTCTTTATCCAAAGAAATAGGGGTTTTAGTCCAATCTATTTGTTGATAGACTTGTGGATAAAAGAAGGCAAGAAATGAGTCAAAATAATCTCCTATTGCTTCCTTCCAGGTTTCATCATAGTTAGCTGTAATTTCAGTCATTGTGATTAAATTAAATATAAGTAGGTTAGCATTGAAAATTGTCGTTATGGCAAGGCAAGAGGCAAGAGGCAAGAATGAAGAGGTTTTGGGAGATTTTACTTTTCTTTACATACCTTTAATTTTTTATGTTCACCTACTTAGTTAAAAAATTGGATCATCTTCATCTGTGTTCATCCGCGTTTATCCGCGTTCGATATTATATCCCAACCCCCGCAGATTCTCCCGAATCATTGCTTCTAATTTAGCACTTTCGGTAAATTGTTGATCTAATTTCGCCGTCAGATGTAACATCTTTTCATCAAAAGATTCACCATCATCTTCTACTTCCTCAGCCCCCACATATCGTCCAGGAGTTAATACATAACCATGCCCTTTGATTTCTTCAAAAGTTGCACTTTTACAAAAACCAGGAATATCTACATATTCTTCCTTGCCACTACCGCGCCAATTATGATAAGTTTGGGCAATTCTTATGATCTCATCTGCCGTTAAATCCCGATGTACCCTATCAATTAAAAACCCCAATTTTCGCCCATCAATAAATAAAGTTTCTCCTCCCCGTTTACGGAACTTACCCCCGGCTTTAGAACGAGTTAAAAACCATAAACAAGCGGGAATTTGGGTGTTATAAAATAATTGTCCTGGTAGTGCCACCATACAATCAACTAAATCTGCATCAATTAAAGCCTTTCTAATCTCCCCTTCTGCCGATTGATTAGAACTCATCGAACCATTAGCTAATACAAACCCAGCATAACCATGAGGGGCTAAATGACTAATTATATGTTGAATCCAGGCATAATTAGCATTACCAGCCGATGGTGTCCCATAAATCCACCGTCCATCTTCTTGTAATTTATCCCCTCCCCAATCGCTCATATTAAAAGGAGGATTTGCTAATATATAATCTGCTCTTAAATCTTTGTGTAAATCACTGCGGAAAGTATCAGCATTTTGTGCGCCAAGATTTCCATCAATCCCCCGAATCGCTAAATTTATTTTGCACAATTTCCAAGTCGTAGGATTAGATTCTTGCCCATAAATAGAAATATCCCCAATCTTGCCTTCATGTGCTTTGATAAACTTCTCAGATTGGACAAACATTCCCCCCGAACCACAACAAGGATCATAAACTCTGCCTTTGTAGGGTTCTATCATTTCTACTAATACCTTCACCACAGCCGGAGGAGTGTAAAACTGTCCTCCTTTCTTGCCTTCAGCATTAGCAAACTGCCCTAAAAAATATTCATAAACTCGTCCGAGAACATCATTTTCACGACTTTTCGCATCTCCTAACCCAATAGTCCCAATTAGGTCTATTAACTCTCCTAATAACCGTTTATCTAGGGCAGGTTTACCATATTCTTTGGGTAATACTCCTTTGAGAGAAATATTTTCTTTTTCTATGGCATCCATACCTGCATCAATTAATTCCCCAATTTTGGATTTTTTAGCATTACTTTGCAGTATTAACCACCGTGCTGCTGGGGGAACATAAAAAATATTTTCTGCCTTGTATTCGTCCCTATCTTCAGGTTCGGCATATTCATCTTCTGCTAATTTATCGTAGAGTTCGTTAAAAGCATCAGAAATATATTTGAGGAAAATTAAACCCAGGACGATGTGTTTATATTCAGCAGCATCTAAGTGACCCCGCAATTTATCGGCAGCTTGCCATAATTTCTCTTCAAACCCCAGTTTAGTGCTACTACCGTTTATTTTAGTCTGTTTCGTTGCCACTTAGTTGCTTACCTTTACTGTCCAATTTATCAAGCTTCTGTTACATCAGTAGCAATTGGTGAAAGCTGAAAGCGGCCACTTTGCTAACAGTTGATTATGAAATATTTTACACTCAGATGTGCAACAATAGCTTTTTTTCGCTCCGTTTCCAGAGCATCTGCTAGACAAAAGCTACACCAATAATATACGGCGTTGCTGAAACCAGGTATGAATTTAAATGTAGAGACGTTCCATGGAACGTCTCTACAAGGGTTTGGATATGATCAAAAATCATTTTCATACATCAAATCAGCAACGTCTAATATACTAAAAACGATTAGGAACTTTACTTTTTTCTAACGAAAAAATTCATTTCAAAGCCTCTCCCCGTGCACGGGGAGAGGTTTACCAGAGGGGTAAAGTTTTAAGCCGTTTGCAGTATATATTACCGCCAACGAACAGTGATATTTAGCTTCTCAGTTGTCCATAACTGTATCAAAGTAGTATTATTTACGGGTTAGCAGTTCTCAATTATGACCACTGGTGTCATAGAAGTAAAAACCTCGACCACCTTTTCTGTGATTAATTTCACAAGACCTCGCGGTATGCGGAAAGCTTAGTCCCTTTAGGGCTGGGTTACTGACCTTAATTTTGGTGCATAATGCTATAAAAAAATTAAAATAGAATAGTTCTATGATTCGGTTAAGCAGTTGACTTTTAATTCTTCGGTTATAAACAAGCCTATATTCATTCTTGTTGATGGACATTCTTTAGCTTTCCGTTCCTACTTCGCTTTTGCTAAAAGTAGAGATGGCGGACTTCGGACAAAAGCTGGTATTCCTACTAGTGTATGTTTTGGTTTTATTAAATGTTTGTTAGAGGTAATATCTACACAACAGCCACAATCAGTAGCAGTAGCTTTTGATTTAGCTTCACCCACTTTCCGTCATGAAGCTGATGATACTTACAAAGCGGGACGTGCAGAAACACCAGAAGACTTTATTCCCGACATAGAAAATCTCTATGAATTATTGCAAAGCTTGAATTTGCCCATACTCACTGCACCTGGTTACGAAGCAGATGACGTATTGGGAACATTAGCACAAAAAGCCGCAGCATCTGGGTATCAAGTAAAGATTCTTTCCGGGGATAGAGATTTATTTCAACTAATTGATGCTGATAAAGAAATTACAGTTTTAAATTTTACTCCAGAAGCATTAAAACGTTCTACAAATAGCATTGCTGAATTTCAAGCAGAACAGGTAAAAGCAAAATTAGGAGTATTACCCACACAAATTGTTGATTTTAAAGCCCTTTGTGGTGACAAATCAGATAATATTCCCGGAGTTAAAGGAATTGGTGAAAAAACAGCAGCACAACTATTAAATACTTATAATTCTCTTGAAGAAATTTATGCGGATTTAGATAATATTAAAGGTGCAACCCAGCAAAAACTAATTACTGGAAAAGAAGACGCGGAAAAATCTCGCTATTTAGCTAAGATAGTTTGTGATGTTCCTCTAGAAATTGATTTAGAAGATTGTCAATTAAAAGGTTTTGATAATAGCCTATTGATTCCAATTTTAGAAAAATTAGAATTTAAAAGATTTTTAGATAAGATTAACGAAATCCAGCAAAAATTTGGTGGAGAAGTTATCCCACCTCAAGTATCGGAAATCATCGCAGAAGCAAATGATGATTTATGGTTTTTTAGTGCCGAAGATACAGCACAAGAAATAAAACGAAATGCTTTACCGATTCAACCGCGTATTATTAATACAGAAGCTAAATTAACAGAATTAGTAGAACTTTTAAGACAATTCACAAATCCAGAAAAACCCGTTAGTTGGGATACAGAAACTACTGCATTAGAACCAAGAGATGCAGATTTAGTAGGACTTGGTTGTTGTTGGGGAACAGAACCAGATCAACTTGCTTATATTCCCATTGGTCATACAAATGGCGATAGTTTAAATCGAGATTTAGTATTAGAAGCACTGCGGCCAATTTTGGAAAGTGCTGATTATCCTAAAGCTTTACAAAATGCCAAATTTGATCGGTTAATTCTGCGGTGTCAAGGCATTAATTTAGCTGGAGTGGTATTTGATACTATGTTAGCCAGTTATTTGATTAATCCAGATAGTAGTCATAGTTTAACTGATTTATCTTTGCGATATTTGGGATTAACTGCAAAAAGTTATGGAGATTTAGTTCCCAAAGGTAAAACTATCGCTGATGTTAGTATTCCTGTTGTTGCTGATTATTGTGGAATGGATGTTTATAGCACATTTGCATTAGTAGCAAAACTAAAGGAGAAGTTAGGAGAAACGCCAACTTTATATAAACTGTTGAATGAAGTAGAACAACCATTAGAAGAAGTTTTAGCAGAAGTTGAATATACAGGAGTTCGGATTAATTCAGCTTATCTCAAAGAACTTTCACAACAGTTAGAAGCAGAATTAGCGAAGTTAGAAATAACAGCTACAGAAATTGCTGGGGAGAAATTTAATTTAGGTTCTCCTAAACAACTGAGTCATATTCTGTTTGATAAATTAGGTTTAAGTACCAAATATTCTCGCAAGATTCAAACTGGTTATTCTACAGACGCAGCAACTTTAGAAAAACTTCAAGAAGTTGATAATACTGGATTTGTGGCAGCGATTATTGAAAATCGGACTTTATCAAAATTAAAGTCTACCTATGTGGATGCTTTACCAGCTTTAGTACATCCCAAAAGTCAAAGATTACATACTGATTTTAATCAAGCTGCAACTTCTACAGGTAGGTTATCTTCTTCTCACCCAAATTTACAAAATATCCCCATTCGGACTGCTTTTAGCCGACAAATTAGAAAGGCGTTTTTA
Organism: Nostocales cyanobacterium ELA583; assembly: GCA_037131225.1. Classification (GTDB taxonomy): domain Bacteria; phylum Cyanobacteriota; class Cyanobacteriia; order Cyanobacteriales; family Nostocaceae; genus Dolichospermum. Next base: position 7,144 of record JBAXRM010000078.1, read on the forward strand.
CCGGAATCAGGTTGGTTAATGGTAGCTGCTGATTACTCACAAATTGAGTTGAGGATTTTAGCGCATTTGAGTCAAGAACCAATTTTAATAAAAGCATACCAGCAAAATGAAGATATTCACACTGTTACAGCAAAATTAGTCTTTGAAAAAACGGAAGTAACGTCAGAAGAACGACGTTTTGCCAAGACGATTAACTTTGGTGTAATTTATGGAATGGGTTCTCTGAAGTTTGCACATTCAACAGGTATAGATAAAGCTAATGCTAATGAATTTATTAAGCGATTTAATCAACGATATCCTCAATTGTTTAAATATTTAGAGGATGTGAAAAAACAAGCTATTTCTCAAGGTTATGTAGAAACAATTTTGGGTAGACGACGTTATTTTGAGTTTACGAGTCATAGTTTACGTCAGTTAAAAGATAGTAAATTAGAAGATATTAATTTGCAGAAATTAAAGAATTTAGGTGCTTATGATGCCGGTTTACTGCGTTCTGCTGCTAATGCACCAATTCAAGGTTCTAGTGCAGATATCATTAAAATTGCTATGGTGCAATTGCATGAAGTTTTAAAGAAATATCAAGCGCGGTTATTGTTGCAAGTGCATGATGAATTAGTATTTGAAATTCCTCCTCAAGAGTGGGAAGAATTGCAACCACAAATTAAATCTGTAATGGAAAATGCTGTTTCCTTATCTGTACCTTTAGTCGTTGATATTCATGCAGGGGATAATTGGATGGAAACGAAGTAAACTAACTATACAGCAGATTGTAGATCAATCAGGTACTCGCATTTATATAATATAACTCGTCGTACAGCTTGATTGTATAATACCCAATCTGTATGGGAGTTTTGAAAAATTACGATCAAAAAAAATTACCTACCCCGCGAACGGAATAGGTAATTTTTTCAGCACTTAATAGCTAAAAAAACTTAGCCAAATTAAGCTTAGTAACGACCGCCGCCGCCACGGTTACCACCGCCGCCGCCGCCACGGTTACCACCGCCGCCGCCGAAAGAACCTCTGTCTTCCTTAGGTTTGGCTTTGTTTACTTTCAAGTCACGACCCATCCATTCAGCACCATCAAGGGCTTCAATGGCTTTTTCTTCTTCTGCATCTGAATCCATTTCTACAAAACCAAAACCGCGAACTTTACCTGTTTCTCGGTCGGTAGGGAGTTGAACACGCTTTACAGTGCCATACTCTTTAAAAATGTCGCTCAAACCGTCTTGGGTAACTTCATAAGAGAGGTTGCCTACATAAATTGACATAGATTTTCTCCAAAATCATAAGAGTGTAGAGATTTAGATTTCGGAGAAAAGTCTGTAAATACCAAAAGGGAAAGCCTGTCAATACTAACCACAAACATTACCGCCGAATTAATTCCCACTCCCCAATCATTACACAAAAAATCAAAATTGTGGCAAGAAGTTGAAAAAATGTTGTAAAAAGTCATATTTGTTGTTTATTAGCGGTCGGATCTGCTGGCAACGGTTAATTAACTCTATCCTCCACTGGATTTGCCAGACTAAGCTTGTATGCGCTTTTCCAAGTATTGACCAATCATTAATTGTTCGTTGGCACGGGAAATAATGCTTTGTCGAGTCCGATATTTACTACCAATGAGTTTGATTTCCTCCTCAAACACTGAATTATTATATTCAGTTCGTAAACACAGAGTTTGAGGATTTGATAAATAATAATTTGCTGTAACTGGTTTAGACGTAGCAAAACCACGATCTCTATACAAAATACTGCCTAAAGCCCCAAACAGCGTTAAACCTTGAGATTCTTGTCTGTCCTTGATTATATCAGTGCTTTGCCAAGATACTTCAGCGCCACAGGTTAAACTGTGCAAATCAACTAAATCATGAATTTGGGCTAATCTTTCTAATTCCTCACACCCCTGTTCTAAAAATCGGATAGTGATAATACTTTCCATTTCCTTGGTTTCTCCCTGAGGTAGAGTATAGTAACGCCGTTCAGAGTGCCATTTACCTACGGATTCCTGAAAAAACGCTGAAATCCCCTCTTCATCAGATGTTTGAACCAGTTTGAGTGCTGCTTCCACTGTTTATTTTCCTCATTTATCCATAAATTGTTGCTTGATTTCCTATACCTTTCTGTGTCATCTGTTACTAGGCTATGGTCATACAGAAGATACTATCAATTTAAGGGTTATTTCAAGTTGAGAATATATAGGAAATAAGCATTGATGCCATGAGAGAAAACTCAAACAAGTTTTCAGATTTTAGATTTTTCTGACTTGGTGACTCCCAACTGGTTATTCCATGTCATTAAATGTATCTTTGAGAACAGAACGCGCTGCTAAATGATTACGAGTAGAAGTGAGAATTTCCGCTTCTCGTTCTAAACGAGCCACTGTATCCTGTATTTCTAATAATGCTTGCTGTTCGGGAGCGACACCATAGAGATTACTAGCTATCCAATAAGATAGTTCTGTGGGTAAATCTGGTAAATCATTGGGTAGTTCAATCTCTTGTTCTGTTAACTTGGCGGAGAGACGAATAACATCCCGCAATAGTTGTTCTACCTCAGCAGCTAAGGGACGTAGATCTTTAACTGGTGGTTCGTCTTCAATCCATTCTACCAAGCCGACGCGATAAGGCTTTTCGCGCACATATTCTAAAACCCGAAACCTTTGCTGTCCTAAAGCCAACAGCTTAATTCTGTCATCAGGTAGCCGTTGATAATGAAGAATTTCCGCACAGCAACCAACATTAGCAATTGTTCCTTGTGTGGGATCAATCATCAATACCCCAAATCGGCGATCGCTCTCCAAAATCGTATTCATCATGATTCTGTAGCGAAATTCAAAGATATGTAGGGGTAATGGTCTGGTAGGAAATAAAACTACTTCGGGTAATGGAAATAGAGGTAGTTCACGCACTGCAATTTTAGAAGAAGATGTCATTGTTAGTATTGTTAGTTAAGTATAAATTGTAGTCTTAAAATATATTTTTCCCTAATTTCTCCGCACTCAATTTATATTTTACCATGATGTTTTATGGCTAATAAAAAGCCCTGAGATAAATTTTCTCAGAGCCTACTAAATGTCAGTTGTTTTTTCTTTACCACTGACAACTGACAAATCTACAATTTAACTTCAATATCTACACCAGAAGGCAAATCTAGCTTCATGAGTGCATCAATAGTTTTAGAAGAAGGCTGGTAAATGTCAATAATCCGGCGATGGGTGCGGGTTTCAAAATGTTCGCGGGAATCTTTATCCACGTGAGGCGATCTCAGTACGCAATAGATCTTGCGTTTTGTGGGTAAAGGAATTGGTCCGATAGCTGTAGCGTTGGTACGGTTAGCGGTTTCTACAATCTTCTCGCAAGATGTATCTAATAAACGACGGTCAAATGCCTTTAAACGAATTCTAATCTTCTGCTGCTGTAGAGTTGCCATTTTTAGTTTTCCAGGTTCGGTAAATTTTAGACTTTAGATTTTAGATTTTAGATGTTAAATTGCACCCCAAATCTGAAATTTAAAATTGTTTATGAGAATAGAAAAGAGCAGAGATTGTATTATTCATCTCCGCTCTTTTTGAATGAGAGCAAAAAATGTGAGTGTTATTTCAAGATTTTAGCGACAACGCCAGCACCAATAGTCCGGCCACCTTCACGAATAGCGAAGCGCATACCTTCTTCAATAGCGATTGGGTTGATCAATTCAACTGTTACTTTGATGCGATCGCCAGGCATAACCATTTCTACATCTGCACCTTCATCAGAAGTAAAGGCTTTGATTGTACCAGTTACATCAGTTGTCCGCACATAGAACTGAGGACGATAACCGGAGAAAAATGGTGTTTTCCGTCCACCTTCTTTCTCAGTTAAAACGTAAACTTCGCCTTCAAACTCAGTATGAGGTTTAATTGTACCAGGTTTGGCAATTACCATACCGCGCTCAATATCTTCTTTCTTGAGACCACGCAGTAGTACACCAGCGTTATCTCCAGCCATACCTTGATCAAGGCTCTTCTTGAACATTTCGATCCCAGTGACTGCGGTAGTCTTGGTATCTCTAATGCCAATTAGCTCAACTGTATCGCCAACCTTAACGATACCGCGTTCGATCCGTCCAGTAGCCACAGTCCCACGACCTGTGATGGTGAATACATCTTCCACAGCCATCAAGAATGGTTTGTCTACATCCCGTTCAGGAGTAGGAATAGAAGCATCTACAGCATCCATCAACTCATAGATTTTGTCTACCCACTCATTTTCGCCGCGCTGAGTTTTGGGATTAGCGGTCATTGCTTCCAGAGCTTTCAGACCGGAACCTTTGATAATGGGAATATTGTCACCATCGAAATCATAATCGGTGAGTAGTTCCCGCAGTTCCATTTCCACCAATTCCATCAACTCTTCGTCGTCCATCATGTCTTGTTTGTTCAAGAACACGACCAGACTAGGAACACCGACTTGTTTTGCCAAGAGGATGTGTTCACGAGTTTGGGGCATAGGACCATCCGTAGCCGCAACTACCAAGATGCCTCCATCCATTTGTGCTGCACCTGTGATCATGTTTTTCACATAGTCAGCGTGTCCAGGACAATCTACGTGAGCATAGTGACGACTGGTAGTTTCATACTCAACGTGAGCGGTATTTATTGTAATACCCCGTGCCTTTTCTTCAGGAGCATTATCAATTTGGTCGTAACCCTTACCTACTGCTTGACCATTAGCGGCCAGGGTCATGGTAATAGCTGCTGTTAAAGTAGTTTTGCCGTGGTCAACGTGGCCAACAGTACCGATATTAACGTGAGGTTTATTTCTTTCAAACTTTGCGCGTGCCATGAATAATTGTTTCCTTTTTTAATTAAGCGTTCCCTTTACTTTTTGAAATGATGCCCTCAGCCACGCTGCGAGGCACCTCTTCGTAGGTACTAAACTCCATTGTAAAGATACCTCGACCTTGGGTTTTTGACCGGATATCAGTGGCATAACCAAACATGGTTGCCAATGGAACTTTCGATACTACCTTCGCCAGTCCATTATCAGTGCTTTGGCTTTCAATCTGTCCTCTACGGGAGATTAAATCACCAATAACGTTCCCGATATAGTCTTCGGGGACTTCAACTTCAACTTTCATCATCGGCTCTAAGATCACAGGAGAGGCTTTTGATGCCGCTTCTTTCATCGCCATAGAACCGGCAATTTTGAAAGCCATTTCTGAAGAGTCTACGTCGTGGTAAGAACCATGTACCAAGGTAGCTTTGACATCAATGAGGGGATATCCAGCTAAAATACCGGATTCACAACATTCTTTCATGCCCTGTTCGGCAGGTCCTACGTACTCTTTCGGTACAATCCCACCGACAATTTTAGAAACAAAGACAAAGCCTGTGCCTGGTTCACCTGGTTCTAAATTGATCACTACGTGACCGTACTGACCCTTACCACCACTCTGGCGGATAAATTTACCATCGATTTTTTCGACAGCTTTGCGAATTGTTTCCCGGTAAGCTACCTGTGGCGCACCAACGTTGGCTTCTACTTTAAATTCCCGTAACATCCGGTCTACAAGAATTTCTAGGTGCAATTCTCCCATACCCGCAATTACGGTTTGGTTGGTTTCCGGATCAACACGCACACGGAAGGTGGGGTCTTCTTCACTCAAAGATTGCAGAGCTTTGGAAAGCTTGTCCATGTCGTTCTTGGTTTTGGGTTCAACCGCTACCGAGATCACAGGTTCAGGAATAAATAGGGATTCCAGAATTACTGGTGAACCTTCATCACAAAGGGTATCACCTGTCAAGGTGTCTTTCAATCCCAAGGCAGCACCCAAATCACCTGCCCGTAGTTCATCTACGTCTTGGCGGTCATCTGCTTTCATCAGCACTAACCGAGAAATCCGTTCTTTTTTATTCTTGCTGACGTTAAGAACGTAACTACCTTTCTTCAGCACACCAGAATAAACACGAACGAAAGTTAGGCGACCGTAAGGATCAGCCATAATCTTAAATGCCAAGGCTGATAATGGTTCGTTATCATCAGCATGACGTTCTACGGGATCACCGTTAAGGAGTGTGCCTTGAATTGGTGGAACTTCCAGTGGTGATGGTAGGTAATCTATCACCGCATCCAACATCAATTGCACGCCTTTGTTCTTAAAGGCTGAACCGCAAAGCACGGGTACGATTGTCCCAGCAATTGTGCCTTTCCGGAGGGCAGTACAGATTTCTGCTTCTGTCAGTTCTTCGCCCTCGAAGTACTTATTCATCAGCACATCACTGGTTTCTGATACTGCTTCTACCAACTTGATGCGGTATTGGGCGGCTTTTTCGGCTAGTTCGGCGGGAATTTCTGTTGTTTGGATATCTGTTCCTTGGTCGTTTGTGTACATATATGCACACATTTTCACCAAGTCAACGATCCCTTTAAATTCAGTTTCACTACCGATAGGCAGTTGAATCGCAATGGCATTAGCCCGCAAGCGATCAACCATCTGGTCATGCACTCTATAGAAGTTCGCACCAGTGCGATCCATCTTATTAATAAAGGCAATACGAGGGACTTTATAGCGGTCTGCTTGTCGCCATACTGTTTCTGATTGTGGTTGGACACCACCTACGGAACAAAATACAGCGATTACACCATCTAATACTCGCATGGAACGTTCAACTTCAATTGTGAAGTCTACGTGACCGGGAGTATCAATAATGTTAATTTGATGGTCATTCCAACTGGTACTAATCGCAGCAGCAGTGATGGTAATTCCCCGCTCCCGTTCTTGTTCCATCCAGTCTGTGACGGCAGTTCCTTCGTGAACTTCGCCAATTTTATGAATGATCCCAGAGTAAAATAATATTCTCTCTGTTGTCGTTGTTTTGCCCGCATCTATATGCGCCGCAATACCGATATTGCGTACTTTCTCTAGCGGGTTCGTGCGTGCCACAGTTACCTCCTATCGTTGTCGTCTCATGATATCTTGTATATTACTCTTTGTTAAGATTCTATACTTATTACGGAAAACCGTCTTTTTTTGTTAGCCTAGCCAGGCAATTGCTTTGCTTTGGACATTAGCTATAAATTCTCCGATATACCGCACATGAGAAGACGATATATCGTTCTTCTACTTAGTAACGATAATGTGCAAATGCTTTGTTTGCTTCAGCCATGCGGTGCGTTTCTTCACGCTTACGAATAGCACTGCCAGTTTCATTTGCAGCATCCATTAACTCATTAGCCAGTCTTCCGGCCATGGTTCTACCTGGACGTTGACGAGAATACTGGACTAACCACCGCAATGCTAGGGTAGTACCGCGATCTGTACGCACTTCCATTGGTACTTGGTAAGTTGCTCCACCAACGCGGCGAGCTTTCACTTCTACTAATGGTGTAGCATTACGCACTGCTTTTTCAAAAGTTTCTAATGGACTTCCACCAGTGCGTTCTTCAATAGTTTTCAAAGCGTCATAAACTATTCTTGCGGCAATTGATTTTTTGCCATGACGCATTATCCGTCGCATCATCATACTGATCAGGCGACTATTATATACTGAGTCAGGCGGAACTGCGCGCCTTTGACTAACACCACGACGAGACATACTTCATCCTTGAATACGGAATTTGGCCACGAAATTATATGCTATCAGAACAGAGGAGACTAAAAGCGGTTTAAATTAGCCGCTGATTTTTCCTGTGTTTTTGTCTATCAATTGCAAGAAGGCTGAATTAATTCACTTAACTTAATTATCTGTTACCAGACATCCAAGACGATAACGTTATCTACTTTAAAATTTAGATTAAAGTGCTGTTATCGTTTACATGATTATCGTTTCCCAACTCATGCAACTTTTTTTATGCCAGATTCAGTTTGATTTTCTCAAAAAAAAATTCGTTACTGCTGGTTTTTTATGGAGTTTTAGGTAGGACGATTAACCGTGTGAGATGCGATTAACCGCCGCTTACCTATTTTTTACCTGCTTTCAGGCGTTTAGTTCCATATTTGGAACGGCCTTGTTTCCGGTCTTTAACTCCGGCTGTATCTAATGTGCCACGGATGATGTGATATCTAACTCCGGGCAAGTCTTTGACCCGACCGCCACGAATCATAACTACGGAGTGTTCTTGTAAGTTATGACCAATACCTGGGATATAAGCTGTTACTTCAAATCCAGAGGTAAGTCTTACCCTGGCTACCTTGCGGAGTGCTGAGTTAGGCTTTTTAGGTGTGGTTGTGTATACTCTGGTGCAAACGCCTCGACGTTGCGGGCATTGCTTCAGAGCAGGGGACTTGGTTTTCTGACGCGCTAGTTCGCGCTCACTACGTATTAGCTGCTGTATTGTTGGCATGAGTTACAGCGCGTGAAGCTGCTTTATGATCTAAGTTTTAACAAATCCTGATTATATCTTTTTTTCTGATTTTCTGTCAATCATTATTTAAAAAACAAAAGGCAAAAAACAGGAAACAAACCACTGACGACTGACTACTGACTAATAGAGAAAGAATTGCCACAGCTACAGGTAGATATTGCTTGGGGGTTATGAAAGCGAAAACCACCACCCATCAAATCTTCTGAATAATCTAGTGATAACCCATTGATATAATTCAGGCTTTCTGGATCTATAACTAGACAAATATCAGGCAATTCTAAAACCTGATCTTGTGATTGTGCTGTTGTATCAAAAGTAAGATCATATAACAAATCGGCACAACCCCCAGATTTCACTCGCAAGCGCAATAAGATATTTGATGGTTGTTTAGATTTTAAGCGTCCGATCTCATTAATAGCTGTTGGACTCAAATGAATCATGGATTTTTTTTATTGGTCAGTTGTCAGCGGTCAGTTGTCAGAAAGAAGAAAAATTCCCTATTGCCTATTTTTCAGAACGGGCATAATCATCTTGATACCGAATAATATCATCTTCTCCGAGATATTCGCCATTTTGGACTTCAATTAAAACTAAGGGAATCACACCGGGATTTTCTAACCGATGGGTTGTACATTGGGGGACATAGGTTGATTGATTATTGCTTAATAATATCTCGCGATCGCCACAAACTACTTTTGCTGTACCAGAAACAACTATCCAGTGTTCACTGCGATGATGGTGCATTTGTAAACTAAGGCGATGTCCTGGGTTAACTTCAATGCGTTTAATTTTGTAACCGCGACCTTCTTCTAAGACTGTAAAAGAACCCCAAGGACGTAATTCACCAGCTGCAATACTTTTACCATTAAGAGTTGTAGGGAGAGAAAATGTATCAATTGTGGGAGTTTCAGAAATTTTAACCATAGTTACCTCGTTTATCTAGTTATCAAGTCAAGTTTTAACAGATTTTGATTACTGCTGCGGTTCTACCTAGATAAAGATAGCAAAAGTCAAGCTAAATATGTAAAATATTGCTTGAAAATTTGTCATGTCTACACTAAATTTTCATAAAGGACAATCTAAGTTGTCTGAATTGTATAAATATGAAGTGTTATGTTGTAAGTCATTGTCTACGAAATTATTATAGGCGATCGTACTAGTACCGCTTCGCGGAAGTCAAAAGTCAAAAATCAAAAGTCAAAAGTAATATGGAATCAGCTTTTGGACAATTGAGAATGGTTCATTAACTTAAGCCGCAGTGTACTAGACTAGTTCTAGCAGGATTTAAAACAAAGTCTTTCAACTATTTTCTGTTATCAACTTATGAAGTTTAACGAAGATGCCAGAGTGAAACTACCATTAGTTTTACACTTACACAGATGAGGTTATCAATACTTGTCTGTAAAAAATGCTGTTTACAATTCAGAAACCAATATTTTTACGGATATTTTTAGAGAAAGTATTATCAGTATTAATCCTCATCTTGAAGAGAGTGATATTTCTCCTCTCTTAGAAAAAATTAGATTTTCACTAGAAAATGAAGATTTAGGTAATGGTTTTTATGAAAGACTCATTGAATAGTCAGGACATAAAATCATAGATTTTACTAATTTTAACAATAACAATTTTCATGTGGTTACAGCCCACATTCAGCATGAGTAAATATACTCAAAATATTTTTCCCAGCAGGTTATTTTGTCAAAAAAAGAATTTCATAAAACAGCTAAAACCCAATCATAATAACCACTTCATGCTTTTTGCTATCTAGGTCGGTATTCAATGAATTTAATCTCAAACCAACTAATTTATTGACAGTGTTCTCAATAAGCTTGATTTGAGCTTTAGATTACAGAATTAATCTATAAAAATAGTGATGATGAGTTTCGCCCTGATATTACTATTTTAATTAATGGAATGCCTTTAGCTTTTATAGAGGTGAAAAAACCAAATAATCAAGAAGGAATAACTGCCGAATTTCAGCGAATTAATACCATATTTGCTAATAAAAGGTTCTGGCACAAAAAAAGTCCACCTAAATGGACTAATAGAAAATTAAATATTTTGAACCCACGCAGGTGGGTTTTGCCTGTGTAGACGCGGTTTCTAACCGTCCTAATTACTTAATGATGATGATGGTGATGAGTTTTAGCTGATTCTGAATTAACAGCCATTCCTTCCGTTTCCATCAACTCTGCTATATGTGCATTTGCCCATTCAGCAACCATTGATAGAAATTGTGGATCATCATTAACACAAGCCATTTGTAAATAATCTACATCTGGATGTTGTTTTTCTAACTCATGAATAATGTGATGAACATCTAACAAAGTTTCATGATTTTCTGTGGCAAAACCAATAGGCATAAATAGCAACGCTTTTGCCCCTAATTGAATCAAATTTTGAGCAGCTACTGTCGCATTTGGTTGTGTCCATTCAATTAACGGAGTATCATGGTTCAACCAACCCACAGAAATTAACGGGTAATTGTTAATTAACTTGTTTCTAACTAACTCATACATGGCTTGACTTTCATCAATTCCAGATGTAAAACCTTTCGCTTTGTGAGGACAACCATGATTCATCAAGATAATCCCAATTTGCGAAGGTAAATAACCTGTAGCTAAATCAGCATGAATTTTTTCTTCTACCAAATGCGCCATTAAATCAATATATTTTGGCTCATTGTAGAACGAAGGAATATATCTTTGTGCCTTAATCCAATGTTCATCACCATCAGCTAATTCTACCAGAGCATTATTCACTTGTTCGAGAGCGATACCACTGGTAAAAATGGAATCAACAACTAATAATGGATAAATCAGAAGTTTACTAAAGCCTTGATCTTTAATTTCGGCTAAAACTTGGTTTGGTAAAAAAGGAGCGCAAAAGTTAAAAGCTTTGAAAACTTGAACACCACTACCCCATTTATGTTGTAATTCGTGTTCAATACCTGCTCTTTGTCTTTCAAAGATGGCATTGTGTGGGGAGATGAAATCATGATGTGTGTGTCCCCATTCATGACGATCAAATAATGCCAAAAGCTTGGCTAAAGGGGGATAAATCCAAGTAGGAACAGGGGCAAATTTAGCCGTCAGTAAATTTAAAGCTTGTTCGTTATAGTTAGCAAAATCTTCGTAGCTTTCGACTTCGCCATAGCCCATTAGCAACACGGCTACACGGTCTTTACTGGGTAGATGTTCGTGACTATGGGTAGCGTGCAGTTTTTCGGGGGTTGCAACCACAATGAGTTCCTCAAGATAACCAAAATAGAGAGACAAGCCTAGACAATTGCTAGATTATCTCTTTTAATTTGTAGCATAATATCCTATCCAGGGGGATAGGATAAAAATAAAAATATAAATAAAAATACATATTTACTACTGTTAATTAAACCTATGCGCCCTCTGCATCCTTCTTATCTGCCCTTAAACGTGCTAAACTGTCAATGGCATCACCTAAAGCTGTCGTGAGACTTTTCCGGGTTTGAGCGTGATTTTCTTGCTCCAGTTTTAAAGCTTGTAATAGACAATCACGTTCCTGTATAACTTCTAATAATTGAGTTTGCAACTCTTCTATAGAATTAAATTCGGCAATTTGTTGCTGAATGAGCGTAGTTTTATCAGTTCCGGTTTCAGTATTGGTAGCTGAAAATTTTTGAACTTCAGCTTTTACAGATGCTATAGCTTCATGGTGCATTTTGGTATCTGCACGCCGTTGTTCTGCTTCAGTATTATAAAGTTGTCGCCATTTTTGCGAACTTTCCCAAGCTTCATCTCGTTCATGCTGAAATTGCGTCATCTGTTGTGTTAGAGACTGAATTTCAGCTAACCATTTTTGTGTCAAATAGGCGGACTTATCAATATTTTCATTCATTATTTTAGTTAAGTGTAGTTAATATAGGAATCTGGTCTTGATTCTATTTTCCATTTTCTCAGTATAAAATATAGCATAATAATCATCTTTTATCACAAATTACTACGTTTTTCTGGATTATGAAGATATGTACAACTATGCCGAGAGAAATAAAGCAGATGAAACAGGTGGACTCGGTTATGGTACTATCGGCTCATCTATAGTCCTTGTGTCAATACTTGGAGTCTGTATCCTATTTACACTATAAGGCAAAAAAGACTAATCATGGCTAGTACCGCTTTGCGGAAGTCAAAAATCAAAAGTCAAAAGTAATATGGAATCAGCTTTTGGACGATT
>JBAXRM010000079.1:0-19474 GCA_037131225.1 Nostocales cyanobacterium ELA583
GCAAGTCATATCATTAATTAAAGAATCTCAGCGGCTTTAGCCCTGAGAGTGTCAATAACCACATTATCATAAACTATTATTAACTTACCAAGACCATGAACCAAGAAAATCAGACAGTTGTTGCTGCAATGTATAAATTTGTGAATCTGCCTGATTGTAACGAACTACAAATAGCTTTGTTATCCTTATGTCAATCACAAAAGATTAAAGGAACAATCTTACTAGCACAAGAAGGAATTAACTGCACAATTGCTGGTTCTCGTCAACAAATTGATGTAGTTTTAGCCTTTCTTCGCAATGATTCAAGATTTGCAGATATAGAACACAAAGAATCTTATACAGAAATTCCCCCTTTTGAACGTTTGAAAATTAAATTAAAACCAGAAATTGTCACATTAGGATTACCAGAAGTTAACCCCAATGAACAAGTAGGAACTTATATAAAACCGGAAAATTGGAACGAATTAATTTCTAATCCCGAAGTCACCGTCATTGATACCCGCAATGATTATGAAATCACCATTGGCACATTTAAAGGGGCAGAAAATCCCCAAACTCAAATATTTCGAGACTTTCCCGAATATGTCCAAAAACATCTTGATGCTAATAAACATAAAAAAGTAGCTATGTTTTGTACTGGAGGTATTCGCTGCGAAAAAGCTTCTTCTTACTTACTTTCTCAAGGTTTTACAGAAGTTTATCACCTCCAAGGAGGCATTCTCAAATATTTAGAAGAAATTTCCCCAGAAGAAAGTTTATGGCAAGGAGAATGTTTTGTTTTTGATGAAAGAAACACAGTTAATCATGACTTAGAAGCGGGATATCATGAATTATGCTTTTGCTGTGGATATCCCATTTCCGAAGTAGATAAAACCTCACCTAAATATGAATCAAGTATTTCTTGTCCCCACTGCTTCGACAGTCTCACACAAGAAAAAAGAAAACGACTACAACAAAAATGGCAACATTACCAATCAATGAAATCAACCAACCCTTAAAAACTCCTCCTCTCTGCGACTCTGCGACTCTGTGCGAAACAAAATCAAGATATAGAAATAGAAAAAACCCTAATATCCAAAAGTGATCATTACAATATATTAATATAGAAATCTTTGGAGAATAACTTGTGGTAGCTAATCCCCCGTGTATTAAACCCAACATTACTCAGAAAACGAGCAACTTTACACAAAGACACATTGGACCAAACCCTGATGATGTTCAACAAATGCTGGATATATTAGGTCTTTCCAGCCTTGATGATCTCATTGATAAAACAGTACCACAGGCGATTCGCTTTCATCAAACCCTAAATTTACCAGCAGCACAAAGCGAATATGCAGCATTGGGAATGTTAAAACAGATAGCTGACAAAAATCAGGTTTATCGCTCATTTATCGGCACGGGGTATTATGACTGTATCACCCCCGCAGTCATTCAACGCAACATTTTAGAAAATCCCGGTTGGTATACAGCTTACACCCCTTATCAGCCAGAAATTGCCCAAGGACGTTTGGAAGCATTATTAAATTTCCAAACCATGATTATTGACTTAACTGGTTTAGAAATTGCTAATGCTTCTTTACTTGATGAAGGGACAGCAGCCGCAGAAGCAATGAGTATGAGTTATGGTGTGTGTAAAAACAAATCACATAACTATTTTGTTTCTAGTGAATGTCATCCTCAAACTATTGATGTATTGCAAACACGCGCAAAACCTTTAGGTATTAATATCGTTATCGGTGATCATCAAACCTTTGATTTTTCCGAAACTATCTTTGGTGCTATTCTCCAATATCCTGCAACCGACGGGACAATTTACGACTACCGCAATTTTATAGAAAAGTCTCATGCTCAGGGTGCATTGGTGACTGTAGCCGCAGATCCTTTGAGTTTAACATTACTTACACCTCCCGGTGAATTAGGGGCTGATATTGCTGTAGGCAGTACACAAAGATTTGGTATTCCCTTGGGATTTGGGGGACCACACGCTGCTTATTTTGCCACGAAGGAAGAGTATAAACGGCTTGTTCCAGGGCGAATTATTGGGGTATCTAAGGACGTAAATGGTAAACCTGCCTTACGTCTGGCTTTGCAAACCCGTGAACAACACATCCGTAGAGATAAAGCCACCAGTAATATTTGTACGGCACAGGTTTTACTGGCAGTAATGGCGAGTATGTATGCAGTTTATCATGGACCGGATGGATTGAGAGCGATCGCCCAAAATATCCATGAACTTACCGCAACTTTAGCAGCAGGACTGAAAAAATTAGGTTATAAAATCAGTTCGGAAAACTTCTTTGATACCTTGCGGGTAGAATTAGGAAATACCAGATTAGAAGCAATTCTCGACGCTGCAAATGAGAGAAATATCAATTTGAGAATTTTTGATAATTCAACTGTGGGTATTTCTTTAGATGAAACTACCACCGAAACAGATTTAATTGACATTTGGCAAATTTTCACAGGTACAGACAACTTACCTTTCAGTGAAACAGAACTTAATTCTCTTACCAATTACCAATTACCAATTACCCATTACCCATTACCGCGTGAAAGTAAATATCTCACTCACCCAGTTTTTAACCGTTATCATTCAGAAACTGAGTTATTACGTTATTTACATCAACTAGAAAGCAAGGATTTATCATTAACAACTTCAATGATTCCCTTGGGTTCTTGCACCATGAAGTTAAACGCAACTTCGGAAATGATTCCGGTAACTTGGGCAGAATTTGGAAAAATCCATCCTTTCGCTCCAATTTCCCAAACTAGAGGTTATCAAATCCTGTTCCAACAACTAGAAGCATGGTTAGGAGAAATTACAGGTTTTGCGGGAATTTCTTTACAACCAAATGCAGGTTCTCAAGGTGAATATGCGGGACTTTTGGTAATTCATGAATATCATCAAAGTCGTGGGGAAGGACACAGAAATATTTGTTTAATTCCCCAATCTGCACATGGTACAAATCCTGCAAGTGCGGTAATGTGTGGGATGAAAGTTGTGGGAGTTGCTTGTGATGATCAAGGTAATATTGATGTTGATGATTTAAAAGCCAAAGCCGAAAAACATAGTAGTGAACTTTCAGCTTTAATGGTGACATATCCATCAACTCATGGGGTATTTGAAGAAGCAATTCAAGAAATTTGTGCCATTATTCATGAACATGGTGGACAAGTTTACATGGACGGCGCTAATATGAATGCCCAAGTAGGTATTTGTCGTCCTGGTGATATTGGTGCAGATGTCTGTCATTTGAACTTACACAAAACCTTCTGTATTCCTCATGGCGGTGGTGGTCCTGGTATGGGTCCCATTGGTGTCGCTTCCCACCTTGTACCCTTCCTTCCTGGACATTTTGTGACGACAATACAGGAAAATAATCCAAAATCCAAAATCCAAAATCCAAAATTCACTGGTGCTGTTTCTGCTGCACCTTGGGGAAGTGCGAGTATTTTGGTGATTTCTTGGATGTATATTATCATGATGGGTGCAGATGGGTTGACGGAAGCAACCAAAATTGCCATTTTGAATGCTAATTACATGGCTAAGAAATTGGAATCATCTTATCCAGTTTTGTATCAGGGAAAAAATGGTTTGGTGGCACATGAATGTATTTTAGATTTGCGTTCTTTGAAGAAATCAGCGCATATCGAAATTGATGATGTTGCGAAGCGGTTAATGGATTATGGTTTTCATGCACCTACTGTTTCTTGGCCTGTTGCGGGAACAATTATGGTAGAACCAACGGAAAGTGAATCTAAACAGGAATTAGATAGATTTTGTGATGCTTTGATTGCGATTCGTGAGGAAGTTGCCGCAATTGAATCTGGTAAGATGGATCTTCACGATAATCTTTTAAAAAATGCCCCTCACACTGCGGAAAGTTTGATTGTTGGTGAGTGGAATCATCCCTATTCCCGTGAACAAGCTGCTTATCCTGCACCTTGGAATAAGGAATATAAGTTCTGGCCAAGTGTGGGGAGAATTGACGCTGCTTTTGGGGATAGGAATTTTGTTTGTTCTTGTTTACCAATGGAGGCTTATAGTTAATTTGTAGTCTCTAAGATCCCCGACTTCTGATATTAATTTATAATTTATTGACAAGATTGAAAAAAGAAGTCGGGGATCTGAATTGTGTAACGCAGCCTACAAATCGAATTATATATTATTTAATAACTACTCATCTGTAAAGTAATCAGAATCTATTTTTTTTATCTCGTAAATAGAGACTGTGGACACACCAACATGATTGTCAATCATCAATTGGGCTAATTCTTGTCCATCTATTAACACTATTTTACTATCTATAATAGATACATATTCTCTAGCCTCTTGGGAAAATCTAGAAGTAGTTATAAACACCCCTTTTCTAGCTCTTTGTCCATGTAAAGCACCGACAAATTTTTGAATTTCCGGTCTACCAACAACAGTATTATCCCATCTTTTAGCCTGAATATAAACAATATCTAAACCTAATTTATCTTCTTTTATTATGCCATCAATTCCGCCATCTCCACTTTTACCAATTGCTCTTCCCGCATCACGTCTTGAGCCACCATAGCCCATTCTGACAAGTAAATCAACTACTAATCGCTCAAAAAAATCAGGTGAACAGCTTTTCACTCTATTAAGTAACTCTAATTCTAATTCCTTTCTAATTTTTTGATATCCAAACTCTATAGATTCTTGGGGTGTTGTTTCTGATATTTCTATGATTTCTGTAATTTCCGAATCTAATTTATCATTGTCTTTTTTCGTAGTTTTAAATTCGATAAAACCGGGAAATTGATTCAGAAACTTAATATTAATTTCCCCAGGATTTTGAATTAATACATCTTTCCCTTTATCTGTAATTTGAAAATAACCTCTTTTGGGAGATACCAATAAATCGGCTTTTTTTAAATAAGTTCTAGCCCAACCTACTCGATTATCAAAAACTGCTTGTTGTCCACTGGCTAATAATTCTTTTCTTTCTTCATCAATTAAGTTAAAAATATCAGCTAAATATGTAATAGCATCTCTTAAAGAATGTTCCTTACCATCACTTGCATATTGCAATAAAGGAAGCATAATAACTTGAAAATCAGGAATAGTCATCTTCTATGAGTGAATAAATTAAGATATTAACTTTTATACCATATTCTTGCGATCTTCTCTGCGTCTGTCCGTGAAAAATTATTTCCAATCAAAAATAAACCGTCTACTAAAACTTAGTACGATAGCGAAGCGCAACCTAGTAATCGCTCATCTTCCAGCTTAGATTAAGGAAAGCAACCCAACATAATTAAAATATCTGATTCATATTTTTTGTCTGAATCAGGATGTCCAGGATTTTAGGATGTACAGGATTGTGATTTGTAAGTTATTGGTGGGATGCTGAAATTGTAATTGTCTGAATCAGGATATCCAGGATTTTAGGATTTACAGGATTGTTATTGATAAATTGTCTGTAAAGATTTGAAGATTATAAAATCCAGTTACAGTAATAGTCAAAAACTAACAGCGGATAATTTAACTGATAACTTATCTATCATCCCAAAATCTGTATATTTTATGGACAATCAAACAACCACATCCTGAAAATCCTCTAATCCTGGATATCCTGATTCAGACAGATTGTTATTGATGAATTGTCTGTGAAGATTTGAAGATTATAAAATACAGTTACAGTAATAGTCAAAAAGTAACAGCGGATAATTTAACTGATAACTTATCTATCATCCCAAAATCTCTATATTTTATAGACAATCAAACAACCACATCCTGAAAATCCTCTAATCCTGGTTATCCTGATATGGCTTGCGCCACGCTACGCTATCAGACAGATTGTTATTGATAAATTGTCTATGAAGATTTGAAGATTATAAAATCCAGTTACAGTAATAGTCAAGAATTAACAGCGGATAATTTAACTGATAACTTATCTATCATCCCAAAATCTCTATATTTTATAGACAATCAAACAACCACATCCTGAAAATCCTCTAATCCTGGTTATCCTGATATGGCTTGCGCCACGCTACGCTATCAGACAGATTGTTATTGATAAATTGTCTGTGAAGATTTGAAGATTATAAAATCCAGTTACAGTAATAGTCAAGAATTAACAGCAGATAATTTAACGGATAATTTATTATCTAACATCCTAAAATGTGTAATTCTCATAGACAATCAAACAACAACATCCTGAAAATCCTTAAATCCTGGTTATCCTGATTCAGACAAAAAACATCCTCACAATCCCCACTTCAAATAAACAACAACATCCCGTACATCCTCTAATCCTGGACATCCTGATTCAGACAAAAAAATCCTCAAAATCCCCACTTCAAATAAACAACAACATCCTGAAAATCCTCAAATCCTGGACATCCTGATTCAGACAAATTAACCCTGAAATCTAGGATTAAAAACCTTCTTATATTCCAACTTTAACGCCCCAAAATTAATCAATAAACCCACAGGAAAATTATAAGCTACCAAATAATTTTTCGCTTGCGATAAATGAACATCTTCTAAATTAATTATTGCTTTCAACTCCACCACAACCTGATTTTCAACTATAAAATCCGCCCTGCGTGTTCCTACTTCAATTCCCTCATAATAAATTACTTGTTCCACCTCCCTTCCAAAACCTAAACCTGATTTTTTGAGTTCAATTTCCATACATCTTTGATAAATAACCTCCTGAAAACCATTTCCCAAAGTTCGGTGTATTTTCATTGCACATCCATTGATTATATATGTAATTTCGTCTAATTTTAGATTTTGGGTATTAGATGTGTTCATGGATTTACATGATTGTGATTTGTAGGTTATTGCTGGGATAATTAAATTGTAATTGTCTGAATCAGGATGTCCAGGATTTTAGGATGTACAGGATTGTTATTGATGAATTGTCTGTGAATATTGAGATATTCTAAAATACAGTTACACCAACAGTCAACAAATAACAACAAATAATTTAACGGATAATTTATTATTTAACATCCTAAAATCTGTACTTCTCATAGACAATCAAACAACAACATCCTGATAGCGAAGCGTGGCGTTAGCCATAAATCCTCTAATCCTGGTTATCCTGATTCAGACAAAATATCCTCAAAAATCCCCACTTCAAATAAACTTTTCACTTTTCTGGAAATTAACAACCACATCCTGTACATCCTCTAAGATACAAGGTTAGGTTGAGGAGCGTAACCCAACATTTTCACCTAAATATAATAATCAATTTGTTGGGTTTCACTGCGTTTTATCCAACCTTGTATCTTAGAGGTATTGCTATTTAAGCCCCCATGCCTGAATACTGCTTCAAACCCTTACGCCATAAAAAACGATTAATACCTAAAAATATAAAAAACCACCCGGAAATTGCCAAAAATCCTCTGGTTAAATCCACAGGTAAGCCAACTAAAATACTTGCTGGAAAGTTAATAATGTAAGGAAAAGGTGTTAACATCACGATGTTTCTGACATTTTCAGGAAAAATATCTAAAGGTGCAATTATACCTGAGAAAAATAGAAAAAACAAAGTCCATAGATTTTCTAATGCTGCGGCTTTTTCTGTCCAAAATGCAAACATGGCTACAGTATATTGTATGATAAATCGCAAGGCAAAAGCCATAATTCCCGCCAATATAAATAGTAATAAATTAGTTATACTTGGCAACCAAAGTGCTTGGGGATATAGCACAAAAAACAATATTGATAAAAGTAATACAAAAGGCATTCGAGCTACCCTTTCACCAAGATGATTAGCAATATGATGCCATACAGGATCC
Organism: Nostocales cyanobacterium ELA583; assembly: GCA_037131225.1. Taxonomy (GTDB): domain Bacteria; phylum Cyanobacteriota; class Cyanobacteriia; order Cyanobacteriales; family Nostocaceae; genus Dolichospermum. Next base: position 7,786 of record JBAXRM010000079.1, read on the forward strand.
ATAGGTTGTAATAATTTTGGTGAAAGTTTACCTTCTAATACTTCCTTTTCAAATTCATAAATTACCCAAACAACGGTAATTTGTCTTATTAGGAAAACCGCGAAAAAATATCGAGCAAAATCTACTGGTTGCAAAGCAAATTTACCACCTTCAGCAGCTTGTATCCATATACCCATCATAATAATTGGTAAAGAACCTGATAAGACCCATAATATTAATTCTGACCGATATTCTAGCATATAGGCATAGTTTACGGACAGTAAAGTCGAGAATTTTCTGATAGCTTTTTTCATGTTTATTAATTGTTAAATCCTTTTTGAAAAACTCGGCCAATTACCTCTTCTACAGGTGGTTCTGTGACTGTTAAATCTACTACTTCTAAATTAGCTAAAATCTGGGAAACAGTCCGAGTCATGGCTTCTTGCTGCACAATAAATCTAACTGTTTTTCCTTCTAGCATTTGCACATCACCATAGAACATAAGTTGTTCTAATGGTAATGCTTGAACTAACTCGACATAAATTTCTCGATAAGGAGCAAAACTTTCCAATAATCCAGCTAATTTACCATCATACATAAGTTTTCCTTGATGAATTAATAACACCCGTTCACACAAAGCTGTAATATCAGCCATGTAATGACTTGTTAATAATATGGTTGCTTGATATAGCTGATTATATTCTCGTAAAAATTCCCGTACTCCTACTTGAGCATTAATATCTAATCCTAAAGTTGGTTCATCCAAAAATAAAACTTGGGGACGGTGTAAAAGTGCTGCTAATAGTTCAGCTTTCATCCGTTCACCTAATGACAATTTTCGGACTGGTTGAGTCAGCTTACCTTCTAAAGCCAGCATTTCTGTTAGTTCTCCAACTCGACGCTGAAATTCTTTGTCAGAAATATTATAAACAGCAGCATTAATTCTCAGAGAATCTAGTGCTGGTAAATCCCAAATTAATTGCTGTTTTTGTCCCATTACTAGGGTGATTTTTTGTAAAAATGCTTCTTGACGATTAAAGGGAATAAAGCCACCGATTTTGACTGTACCATTAGAAGGATGAATTAGCCCTGTCAGCATTTTTAAGGTGGTCGTTTTACCTGCACCATTCGGTCCCAAAAAACCGACAATTTCCCCAGGTTCAATGCTAAAAGTAACATCCTGAACGGCATTAATATTTCGATAAGTTCGGCGGAAAAAATGGGTGATTGTTCCCCTTATTCCTGGATCTTTAATTGCTACTGGATAGGATTTACTGAGGTTTTCTGCTATGATGATTGACATAAAAATTTTCGTCTGTCTAATGAGTTTGAGTTTCTGCTCTTTACTAAGGATCGCACAGATGGCGAGCAGAATGCTTCTCTTCTAGAGAATTATTTTTTTCTGAATTTTCTAATTCCTGATTATTTTGTAAGTAATCTTTTACCCATTTATAAGCATAATCTAATTCATTCGTGGCAAAGATTTGGGGTAAATTCCAGATAATGGCAGTGCGATCGCCAATGACGGATACTAAACTTTTCCCATCAGCACTGAAAGTCAAAGATGACACCACCGCCCGATGACCAAATAGGTAATAATTGGCTGACCATCAAGATCCCAAAGATTGATTGTGTGATCAGCAATAATAAAGTTTGATTGCGATCGCCAAGAAAAGAGGCTCAAATCTGTTAATTAGTATATACTGTCACACAATACTATCAATAGTCTAGTTACAATAGATAACTAGACATTGAGCCATCTACTAAGGGTTTTAACTTTTACAATAAGTCCGTAAATCGAGCATCATTTTGCAGAATTTTAAGAATCTGCTTAATTTCTTGGGTACGATCTTTTTTCACTACTAGGGTAACATTGCGATCGCGCACAATTACCACATCTTCTAAACCAATCGTGACAATTACATCATCCACATTGGAGGCATAAATAATTGCACCTTGAGTATCTAAGCCTACATGAGTAGCAAGTTCTACATTAGGATGATCGTCCTGCTTCAGTAACCGTTCAATAGCATTCCAATCACCCAGATCATCCCAACCAAATGCTACAGGCAAAACATACGCTAGACTGGTTTTTTCCATCAGCGCGTAATCTATACTTTTCTTAGGCAACTGGGGATAAATATCAGAGCCTTGTTGTTCTAAAGGTTCAATAATTTCCGGTGCATGGGCGCGTAATTCTTCCAAAACAACACCAGCTCGAAAAACGAACATCCCACTATTCCAGCTAAATTGTCCTGTTGATAAAAAAGTTTCCGCCGTTTCCCGGTCAGGCTTTTCTGTAAAACGGTTAACATGATAGGCTGGCAAGTTATTAAAGCTCCCTATCTTCTCCCCCTGTTCAATATAACCATAACCAGTTGATGGAAAATTAGGTTTAATACCCAAAGTCACAATTGCTGCTTTATTACTTGCCAACTCCCTAGCCGCAGCTAAAGTTTCTGCAAACACCTCTGGGTCAGCAATCCAGTGGTCAGCAGGAAAAAAGCCGATAATAGCGTCTTCACCGTAACGCTTCTTAATTTCTAAACTCGTCCAAGCAACAGCAGCAGCAGTATCTCTACCCTGTAGCTCAATTAGTAAATTCGACTCTGGCAAATCTGGAAGTTGTTCTCGCACCCCTTGAGCAATAGGACTAGAAGTAATTACCCACAGGTTGTCCCAACCACCAGCCAGACTTAATAATCTATCAGCAGTTGCCTGTAGTAGACTTTTAGAGCTACCATCAAGACTTAAAAATTGCTTAGGTCGGTCCAGTCGACTCAAAGGCCAAAAACGCTCACCTTTACCACCCGCCAGAATCACAGGAAAAAATAAATCATTCATATTGGCATACACAGCTAATTCAGAACAATAATCAGTGTACATTCATTCAATTTTAAATTGTCTCCACTGTTAAAGAGGCAACAGGTAACAGCGTGTTTTGAGTTTTAACTCGCAATATTTTTAGATTGTATTAACATACCTTTAAGGAGTGGTTGAGTGGGGAGAAAATTATGATTAAACAAATTCAATGGACAGAAAATCAGGTAGCATCTCAACAAGTTCCCACCTCAGAACAGGAGATGAAACAGCCACCAGTTCAAAATTCAGAACATCAGGTAGCACCTCAACAAGTTTTAGCGTCAAGTTCGCCGGTGAAAGCAAAACAATCAGTCAACTCTTCTCGTAACGTCATTGAATCCGTTGGTGCTATTCCCAGCGAACTATATGACCGATTAGGCTTAACAGTTCCCCGTTGGCTGTTGTGGGTATTAACAATTGTTTTAGGGATAATTTTATCTGGATTACTCGCCTCAAGTTTGGCACTATGGACTCCTCTGTGGAGTAATCTCGACCAAGCGAAAGATGATGAATTCAGTGCCAATAGGCAAGACCAAATAAAAGTACCTGGGAATTTATGGACTAAGCTTTCTCAGTACAAACTATCAAAACCCATGAATATTTTAATCATGGGTATTGAACCAGTTAAAGGTGCTGTAAACGGTTCATCAGAAACTTTCTCTGGTGCAAGCGATACCATGATGTTGGTGAGGCTAAATCCTAGTGATAAATCTATTCGTCTCCTGTCAATTCCCAGAGGGACAATGATCACAACTCCTGAGCAGGGGTTAATTAAAGCATCTGAAGCTAACGCCAAAGGTGGTCCAGTTTTAGCCGCAAGAGTAGTTAGTCGTAGTTTAAATAATGCTCCTATAGATCGGTATATCCGCATTTCTACCAGCGGCTTTCGGGAATTAGTTGAACAGTTGGGTGGAATAGATATATTTGTCCCCCAAGTCATGAATTACCAAGATGAGGCTGGTGGCTTTACTGTGAATTTAAATAGTGGTTGGCAAAATCTCAATGGTGAACAAGCAGAACAGTTTGCTCGCTTTCGTGAAGAAGGTACGGGAGATTTACCCAGAGTCCAGCGACAACAAGCACTAGTAACTGCATTAATGCAACGTCTCAACAGTCCCACTGTTTTACCCAGGTTGCCCCAATTAACTCGCATTATGCGAAAGTATTTTGATACTAATCTGAAAATGGAAGAAATGATGGCCTTGGCGAATTTTTCCGTCAATGTAGACCGGGATAATTTTCAAATGGCTATGTTACCTGGTACTTTTAGTAAATTCAGTCAAGATCCCAATAGCTATTGGTTGAATATGACTGGCCAACAAAACTTATTAAATAATTATGTTGGTGTAGATGTACCAGAAATTAAAGCAGATAATAGACCAGTTTCTATTCAAAGAGTTGCCGTTCAAAATACTACTAATCAGCCGCAACTCACAGAAAAAGTAATTATCTATCTAAAACAGAAAGGTTTTACTAATGTTTATGCAGTTCCAGATTGGCCAGATACCCAACGCCAAACTCAAATTATTGTCCAAAAAGGCAACCGACAACTAGGAATTGACTTGCGACAAGTTTTAGGTTTAGGACAAATCGAAGTTTCCGGAAATGGTAACTTGGAATCTGACCTCACAATTCGCATTGGTAAAGATTGGAAATAGTCATTAGTCGGTCAAAATACGTAGGGTGTGTTAGCGACAGCGTAACGCACCGAAAACTTTTTCAATGGTGCGTTACGGATTCACCTAACGCACCCTACAAATACTGATAAATAACAAATTTATGAATAAGATTTTGCTAAAATTTTTAAGTTTGATATTAATTTTTATTGGTGTAGGATTTTCAGTAATTGTCAATCCTCAACTAGTTTTAGCGCAAGTTAATACCATCAACTACAATAATGCCAGTTTAGAAAATCGTGACTTTTCTTATGCTAATTTAGTAGGCTCAACTTTTGTCGCTGCCGAAATGCGGGGAACAAATTTTCAAGGTGCGAATTTAAGCAACGCAATTTTTACTAAAGGCGTTTTATTGAAAGCTAATTTAGAAAGCGCAAATTTAACAGGTGCTTTGGTTGACCGTGTTACCTTAGATAATGCTAATCTAAAGAACACTATTTTTACAGAAGCAACTTTAACCCGCAGCCGCTTTTATGATGCTGATATCACTGGTGCTGATTTTACAGACGCACTAATTGACCGTTATCAAGTATCGTTATTGTGTAAAAGGGCTGATGGTATTAATCCAGTAACTGGTATTTCTACAAAAGAAAGTTTGGGTTGTAGATAAAAAACTAACAACTGACCACTAACAACTGACAACTGACCAATAATATTCGTGACTGAAAAAAAACAAGAACAAAAACCTGCGCGTTCTTTCGCCGGCATTGCTGGTATAGTTGCCGCAGCAACATTAATTAGTAAAGTATTTGGTTTAATTAGACAGCAAATAATTGCAGCTGCCTTCGGTGTAGGCGCAGCGGCTACAGCCTATAGTTATGCTTATATTATTCCCGGTTTTATGTTAATCTTACTTGGCGGTGTCAATGGACCTTTACATAGTGCCATTGTCAGTGTTTTAGCCAAACATAAAAAGGAAGAAGCAGCACCGATAGTAGAAACTGTAACAACTCTTGTGGGTGGTTTGTTGCTGGTGGTGACATTTGTGCAGATTTTTTGCGCTGAGTCCATTATTGATATAGTTGGTCATGGCTTAGAAGCAACTACAAGAGCGATCGCTATCCGTCAAATCCAAATCATGGCACCGTTGGCTTTATTTGCTGGCTTAATTGGCATTGGTTTTGGAACTTTAAATGCAGCTAATCAATATTGGTTACTATCAATTAGTCCTTTATTATCTAGTATTACTGTTATTATCGGTATTGCTATTTTAGCCCTCCAACATGGCAAAGAAATTATTAATCCTGAATATGCTTTAATCGGTGGCATGGTATTAGCATGGGGGACTTTAGCAGGGGGAATTCTACAGTGGTTAGTCCAGCTAATTGTCCAATGGCGGTTAGGGTTAGGGAAATTACGCCTCAGATTTGATTTTAAATCTCCCGGCGTGCAAGAAGTAATTAAAATCATGACTCCAGCAACAATATCATCAGGAATGATGCCAATTAATGTGGCTACTGATCTTTATTTTGCCAGTCCTATTGCTGGTGCAGCCGCAGGTTTTAACTATGCCAATCTATTAGTTCAAACTCCTTTAGGAATTATTTCTAATATTATTTTATTGCCTTTATTACCGACATTTGCCAAACTTTCTCACCCAGATGATTGGGAAGAATTAAAATTACGCATTCGTCAAGGACTTTTACTAACTGCTGTCACCATGTTACCTTTAGGGGCTTTAATGGTGTCTTTATCTGTGCCAATTGTCCAGATAGTTTATCAACGGGGAGCATTTAAACAAGAAGCTACTCAGTTAGTATCTTCTCTATTAGTTGCCTATGGAATTGGAATGTTTGTCTATTTAGGGCGTGATGTTTTAGTTAGGGTATTTTATGCTTTAGGTGATGGACAAACACCTTTTAAAATTAGTATATTTAATATTGTTCTCAATGCTGTATTAGACTTAATATTTGTTGAACCTTTTGGAGCGCCGGGTTTAGTTTTAGCTACAGTTGGAGTTAATTGTAGTTCAATGTTAATGTTGTTATTTTTGCTCAATCGTAAATTAAATGGCTTACATTGGCAAGAATGGTGTCTGCCAATTTTAGGTTTAACAGTTGGTAGTATCCTCGCTGGAGGAGCTAGTTTTGCAACTTTAATGGTTTCCCAGCAGGTGTTAGGTAAAGAGGGTTTAATTAGTTTATTAATAGAATTATCTATATCTGCTTTTGTGGGAATTGGAGTATTTGCTCTAATTGCTTCTAGGATGAATATTCCTGAAGTGAATACTTTTGTCATGAAGATTAGACACAAGTAGGGGCAACCACAGGACAGGCACCTACAGGGGGATTGCTACAAGTGTAGGTTTTTTACATTGTCTTGAGGACAAGACTTGGGGGACAAGGCAGACAAGGTGACAAGGGAGGAAAACCGGACAAAGGAATGTTTGATTGGTAATAAAACAACTCATAAACCGAGTATGTTGTTGATAAAATCCTCCTTGTCTACTATCCTTTAAAATTGCAGCCTGTGATTAGGAAAAGTTAGATTTTTTTATTAATAATTCTTGATTGCTAAATTTCGATCTTATTGCCAAGTGTCATCATTTTCCCTGTCTCGGAAACTGGCACTCTTGTATTTACACTTAATCTATAAAAATGATTAAATTGCGCCGTATTTACATAAGTTGGCAGAGTTGCTTGGCGTTTTTGCCCAAATATTTTCTGAAAGTTTGGGTAAACTTCCCCTGAGTAAGAATCCCGTGTGGGGACTGTACAACGTTGACAAGGGTTAATTGCCAAAAACTGGACATCTCCCACCTGAAAGGCTACTGTCTCCCCACTGGTAGCAAATAACCTATCTTCCCAAAATGCTGGCACACCATCAATTTCCATATTGGCACGCATTCGCCGCCGCATTTCATCAACACTGATACCAGAAAACCAGGACGCAACCTCTCTTAACGTAGCTGTACTAATTACCGTTGGTCCTGGTGAATCTGTATCATCAGGAAAACCCATTGTGGTATTTTGCTGTAATTGCACAGGAAAACCCAAAAAATCGCTGACAACTGCGGCTAATGCTGGACGTTCTTGATCTAAATGAAAAAGCTGTTCCGCGTTTTCACCAGGAAACTTAATCTTTATCAGCCTTTGTTCTACAGAAAACTCTGAACGCAACATCAGGATTTTCGGATAACGCTTCCCATTGACAAACCTATTTTGTGTGTCAATAAATGCAAACTCCCGGTCATATTGAAGTGCGCCACTGGGGAGAATAGTTGCCTTTTCTACTTCTACTCCATCTAGCGACTTAATTGGATATAACAAAATCTTTGCTAGATATGGCATCATTTCATGGTTTTGGAGACGAATAAGCAGGAGCTTTATCAATCGAACCCATTCTAGCAAGGGGCCAAAAACGAACTACAGCCCGACCAATAATATTATTACGGGGAACAACGCCCCAACAACGTCCATCATAACTGTTAGGACGATTATCACCTAGCATTAAGTAGGAATTTGCTGGGATGATTACCGGTTGAGCTAAAAAAGGAGGCTGGAGTCCACTACTATTGCAAGCTTCCACCAATGTCCGCACTGAAGAGGATAGGTAAACATTTTCCTGTAGAGGCTTGCTGTTGATATATACTTTGCCCTCTCTTAGTTCTACCTTTTCACCAGGTAAACCAATTAATCTTTTAATAAATGCTTCCCGTTCAGGATTATTCTGTATTTCTTGTGGTGGTAAAAATACTACTATATCTCCCCGTTCTGGGTTAGCAAATTTATATTTCACTTTATCAACAATAATCTTGTCTGCCAGCCACTGGTCTTTGACACCATGTAGGGTTGGTTCCATAGAACCAGTAGGAATCCAACGGGCTTCGGCGACAAAAGTACGAATTCCTAGAGCTAGAAAGATACTCAAGATCATTGTTTTACCTAGCTCTACCATCCAGGAATTATCGGGTTCTTGGCTAGAGTTTTTATCAGACGCTTGATTTTGCATGAAATTGTTGAAGTATGTTAACAGACTAGTATTGAACTCGGACAAAGAGACTTGATATTATTAATCTTAACGAGATAGAGGAGATGACAGATAAATAAAGTAAAAAAATCTATTGTTTTCCTTTTATCAGCTACAAACATTAAGCTTTCTGGCTTAGGAACGCAAATTTAATAACCTGCAATTCTGAGTTAACGTGGAATGGTGCGTTACGCTGTCGCTAACATACCCTACTTTTGTACTTTATTTAATTCACATTCCTTACTTGACAATAAACATTTTTAACACAAAACCAAAATTAGCGGTTCTTTGTATAGATTAAGTTTATCTTAAAGAAAAAGTTGTTGATCATTCAATATAGTAGTATTCATTTGCATTAGATACAGAATTTACCCCAAAAGCCTGATGATAAGCAGGGACTTTTACTCGGTGACTCCTGACTCCTGCTATATTAGTCATTTTATACTTAAAACTCTTAAATCCATGTCAACTCCACAAAGTTTACTGATTCGCCACGCTGAAATTATATTACCCAATGGTGAGTCAATGATTGGAGATGTGTTGACCCAAGGAAGGCAAATAGTCCAAGTAGGGCAAGAAATTACTAACGCCACAGCCACCCATGAGATTGACGCACAAGGGTTAACTTTGTTGCCGGGCGTAATTGACCCCCAAGTGCATTTCCGCGAACCAGGACTAGAATACAAAGAAGACTTGTTTACTGCTAGTTGTGCTTGCGCTAAGGGAGGAGTGACATCTTTCCTAGAAATGCCCAATACAAGACCTTTAACCATTAACCAGGCAGCACTAGATGACAAGTTACAGCGGGCTGCCAATAAGTGCCTAGTTAATTATGGCTTTTTTATTGGGGCTACGGGCGATAATTTGCCAGATTTACTTTCTGCCCAGCCGACTCCAGGAATTAAGATTTTTATGGGGTCAATGCACGGACAGTTATTAGTAAGCCAGGACGACGCACTAGAGGCGATTTTTGCCCAGGGAACTCGTTTAATTGCTGTTCATGCGGAAGACCAAGCCAGAATCAATCAACGAAAACAACAGTTTGCGGGTATTGAAGATCCTGCGGTTCATTCCCAAATTCAAGATAATCAAGCGGCATTGTTAGCCACTCAATTAGCATTAAAGCTTTCTAAAAAATATCAACGCCGATTACATATTTTGCATATGTCAACGGCAGAAGAAGCAGAATTACTGCGTCAGGATAAACCTAGTTGGGTGACAGCGGAGGTGACACCCCAACATTTACTTCTGAATACTAATGCTTATAAAACTATTGGTACTTTAGCGCAAATGAATCCACCATTGCGATCGCCCCATGATAATGAAGTTCTCTGGCAAGCTTTACGTGATGGTATCATTGACTTTATTGCCACTGACCACGCCCCCCACACGCTGGAGGAAAAAGCCCAAACATACCCGAACACCCCTTCAGGAATGCCCGGTGTAGAAACTTCTTTACCTTTAATGTTAACCGCTGCAATGGATGGCAAATGTACTGTTGCCCAAGTTGTACAATGGATGTCTAAAGCGGTTGCTGTAGCTTATGGTATTGCCAACAAAGGAGAAATTACTCCCGGATATGATGCTGATTTAGTTTTGGTAGATTTAAAAAATTACCATGAAGTTAAACGGGAAGAAGTTGTCAGCAAGTGTGGTTGGAGTTCTTTTGAAGGTTGGAATTTAACAGGTTGGCCTGTGACAACAATTGTCGGCGGTGAAATTGTTTATGATTCCTACGGAGCGCTTCGCTATCATGGTCAATTAAATACACAAATTCGCGGACAAGCTTTAACTTTTAACGGGTGACAAGGTAGCTAAAAATCTTTGTAGATTGCGCTTAATTATTCGATTCCATCGGTAGGGGTAAAGCAAGAGCTTCATTGGTGTTAACTTAACGAGAAAACCCATAATCTCCAAAAACCTAACCCCCCTGCCCCCTTCCCTACCAGGGAATGGGGTTTTCAAAGCCTCTCCCCGCGTCGGGGAGAGGTTTGGAGAGGGGTCAATTTATACATTCAAAACTTTTCAAACATCCTCTAAACACTAGGAAAATTTATGAGTCCGTTTTAACGGACTTGAGCTATGAGACAGGGAATTTATTCCCTGGCGGTTGTGGAAGCCAACAGATAAGCTATTTTTAACTTGAGTTGACATCATTGAAACCCCCACACATACAGGTTTTTGTAATCTTACAAAAGTCTATTTCCTAACCTTGTTTACTATAATTCTGTTCCATTCCCCATAACTGTAGTTTTGTATTCGCATAATGTTAATAATTGCCTGCTTAGATGCGGTTTATTACCGTCTATTTAATATTAAATTTGTATCTATTATTGTGGTTATTATGATAATATTGCGTATATGCTGCGTAAATTCTCTGTTTTAAATTAAGATTAAAGCATCAAATTCTGGCAAGTATCTAAGATGATTATGCGAAATCGGATATTTAGTATTTTATTGCTCACCTTATCTCTGACTGCCATATACCAGCTTGTATTTGCTCAAGATAGTGTCCAACAGTTATTTAAACAGGGTGAAACAGCAGAAACTGTGGGTAACAACTCCCAAGCAGAGACAATTTGGCGTAAGGTTTTGCAAGTTGAACCCAATAATGGCAAAGCTTATAACAATTTGGGTAATGCTTTACGACGACTGGGAAAATTACCAGAGGCATTAGCAGCACACCAAAAAGCCCTACAACTCAATCCTAATGATGCAGAAGCCTATGTTGGTATAGGTAATGTATTAAATAACCAAAGTAAGCCAGATGAGGCTTTAGCATACCATAAAAAGGCTTTACAGCTTAATCCTAAATTAGCTATTGCTTATAAAGGTCTTGGCAATGCCCTGAGAGGCCAGGAGAAATTAGATGAGGCTGTTGCTGCTTACCAAAAAGCCATTGAACTTGACCCTAAATATGCTGATGCTTACTACAATCTTGGCGTTGCCCTGTACGACCAGAAGAAATTAGATGCGGTTGTTGCTGCTTACCAAAAAGCTATTGAACTTAACCCTAAAGATGCTGCTGCTTACAACAATCTCGGACTTGCCCTGTACGACCAGAAGAAATTAGAACAGGCTGTTGCTGCTTACCAAAAAGCTATTGAACTTGATCCTAAATATGCTACTGCTTACTACAATCTTGGCGTTGCCCTGTACGACCAGAAGAAATTAGATGAAGCTGTTCATGCTTACGAAAAAGC
>JBAXRM010000080.1:0-19429 GCA_037131225.1 Nostocales cyanobacterium ELA583
AATTTGGCAGAATTGTACAGGTCACAAGGACGCTACGGTGATGCTGAACTTCTTTATTTGCAATCTTTAGATATCTGGAAACGCCAATTAGATACTGATAATCCCTATGTTGCTACAAGTCTTAATAATTTGGCAATATTATATGAATCACGAGGTAAATACTCAGAAGCTGAAAATCTAGCTAAACAAGCGTTAGCAATATACCAAAAAGTATTAGGCAGTCAACACCATCGTACCAAAGATGCCACATTTATGGTTAAAGCCTTATATGTAATAAATCTTCTGCATTGTGATAAACAAACATTAGTTAGTATTCTTCAAGCACTCGCACAACAAGCAAACTTTCCCGAACTTAATACAGAAACAGCATTAGCAATGCTAGAACAAATAGAAACCAATCCTGAGCTATTGTCATCTATTCAAGAAAAGTTGCAACAGCAAGTAGAAGCATCAGATAACAATACATAATAATAAAATTGTCTGATAGCGAAGCGTGGCGTAAGCCATATCAGGATGTCCAGGATTTAAGGATTTACAGGATTACAAGTAGAAAAATACTTGATAAATCACTAAAAACCTAGATAAAAACCTGCTTAGATGGAAAATGACGCAATAATGAAAATAAAACTCATAAATCATCCACAACAATTAAGTAGGTAAACATAATAAAAACGATATATGTTTAGTTTTGTAAAAACCGTGAAATAACCTATTTGCAAGGCATTCATTGAATTTACATTTCGTCACATACCTTTAAATTTTTCTCTTTACCTACTTACTCTTATACATATCATCCTGTACATCCTCAAATCCTGGACATCCTGATTCAGACAAAAATAAGAGCATAAAACACTTGACAAATGATTTTAAATCTGTTATCATAAAATTGACGAGGAAGAACTATCGCAATATATTTTAAGATTTTAGCAAAATTGGCATCCTCGCCTTCAGACCCTTTGCCGAAACCAGAAAATAATAAAATCTGGATTTGATATACCTGCAATATACTGTAATGATTTTCGCTATAATATAGTATTAAGAATTATAAATATTCTTTGACAATTAAGAATTGCAGAGATGTTTATAATTGATACCGTTTAATTTTAGTCTTCTCTATGAATAATGATAAATTAGTGATGAATTGGCAACAACTAACCGCATCTACTGTAGTTGCCGATACCAATTCCAGTTTCCTGGGAGAAATTGTTCAAGAAACTTTTGCCTTAACCCGTCGTCTGTTTATTCAACTCCAACGCCGTCCTTCTAGCCTGATAGCCGGGATTATTCAGCCTGTAATGTGGTTAGTTTTATTTGGGGCATTATTCCAAAATGCGCCTAAAGGTTTGTTTGGGACTACGACAAATTACGGACAATTTTTAGCAGCGGGTGTAATAGTATTTACCGCCTTTGCTGGAGCTTTAAATGCCGGTTTACCTGTGATGTTTGATCGGGAATTTGGCTTTTTAAATCGCTTGCTGGTTGCACCCTTAGCCTCGCGCTTTTCAATTGTTTTTGCTTCTGCTATTTTTATTATTAGCCAAAGTTTACTCCAAGCAGCAGTAATTGTAGCAGCAGCAGCATTTATAGGGGCTGGTTTACCTAATTTTACAGGATTATGTGCGATCGCTCTCATTGTCCTGCTCCTAGCTTTAGGCGTAACTGCCATTTCTCTGGGTTTGGCTTTTGCATTACCAGGACACATTGAACTTATCGCCGTAATTTTTGTCACTAACCTACCGCTATTATTTGCCAGTACAGCCTTAGCACCTTTATCCTTTATGCCTGGTTGGTTACAGGTTATTGCTACCCTCAATCCTCTCAGCTATGCCATTGAACCAATTCGCTATTTATATCTACACAGCAGTTGGGGATTAAATGATATAGTAATGCACGCCTTTTGGGGTGATGTTACCTTTGGGGGAGCGTTGTTAGTATTGCTAGGTTTTGCAATCGTGGCTTTACTCACTATTCAACCCCAATTACGTCGGACTCTTGCTTGACACTCTCAGGGCTAAAGCCACTGAGATTCTTTAATCAAAGACATGACTTACTTAGATAGGATTTCTCCAACCTGAATAGAGGTCTTATCTACTAAAGCGTTGCTTGCGTCTAGCGCAAAAGTTCCGGTATGCCCTACCGTACTCAATCCTCGACTAAGGATATTTCTAGCTCAGCACGCTTTATGACTGAGCTTTACGCTTACCTGTAAAATAGAAATCACTAAATTATAAGGAGAAATTTCATGAAAAAATCATTTTTACCAGTTCACAAAATTATTGTTGCTACTATTGCCAGCATTGGCTTTGCTTCTCTGCTAGTTGCAGAACCCACCTTAGCTGATACTACTCAACCCTTTGGTAGTTTAGAGAGCGATCGCAATAGTAATCCTTTGTCTGGGAATGGCTCAGGTTTCAATATGATGAATATAATTCATCAAGCACAAATGGGAAATAATGCCCAATGGAACCCTGATGAACAAAATCAACAGTTAGATCTAGCTGCAACCGCATTTAAAGCTGCACAACAAAAACTTCTTCAGCCTCAGATCCAACAAAATACAGGTGCATTAGGCATCACACCTGGACAAAATCAAAATCTATTTCCTTTACAACTTCTACCATCAACAGGTAAGTAATTCCCTGTTTTTGATAATCTTGGGCGCAGTGTTTGCGCCCCTACGAGTCCCTGAATGCTTACAATCCAAGTGCTGTTAAAACATCACTGGCATGAGTGGGTGTGTTCACTGCTGAATCAACACGAATGATTTTGCCGCTACCATCAATTACGTAGGTAACACGCTTGGCGTAACCACCACCATCAACATCATAGGCTGTGATGATGCTTTTATCTGTATCAGCCAGTAACGGGAAATTGAGATTGTACTTAGAAGTGAATGCTTGGTGAGCTGCTTCATCATCAGCACTTACACCGAGAACAACTATGCCTTTGCTTGTATATTCTGTTTGAGCATCCCGAAAGCTACAAGCTTGTTTAGTGCAGCCGGGTGTGTCATCTTTAGGATAAAAGTAGAGAACTACGGTTTTACCTTTAAAATCAGATAATGAAACTGTGTTGCCGTTAGTGTCTTTAGTGGTAAATGCAGGTGCATCTGTACCAATTGCTAGAGCCATGATTCACCTTGTCCTGTTTAAAATCTTTATGCAATGAAAATTTTACAATAATTTACAATATTTAGATAAATTATTCATCAAATATCCTCATCAAGAAGTATTTATTTTCAAAGTATTGACAAAAATCACAACTTAGAGTAAAGAAAATGACTGCTGTAGATTCCCCAAACCTGAAACCCTTAGTTTATACTAGTAAAACCCTAGCCAGAGCCGAGAGATCGCTAATTTGTTGCCCCTTTAACCTGAATTTGTTCATAGCCATGACTAGCCAAAGTATCCAATTAGGTGCTATAGCAATGGATAAAGGCTTTAAGCAAAATTACACCAACCGCCCATTGTCAGAATTAACCTGTGAAAATGCTTTAGCCTGGTTAATAGATGTGGGAGTATTACGGCGAGAAGTTGATGGCCAGGGAATTACAGATAGTTTTCGCCTAACGCCTCTGGGTCATCAACTGATCGGAAAATTAAAGGATCACAATTGGCGGAGTCCGACACTGAGCGATCGCTACAATGATTTTATGACTCGTTGGTTACGTTTACCCTTTTGACAGTTAAAAATGAAATCAATCATGGTAGTGGGAACAACATCCCACGCAGGGAAATCACTGATAACCACAGCCATTTGTCGGATTCTTTTCCGACGCGGCTGTCGAGTATCTCCCTTTAAAGGTCAAAATATGGCATTGAATGCCTATGTGACAGCCACTGGGGGCGAAATTGGCTATGCTCAAGCAGTGCAAGCTTGGGCGGCGGGAATAGCACCGTTAGTAGAAATGAACCCCATTCTCCTTAAACCCCAAGGGGATATGACATCCCAAATCATTCTTAAAGGTAAAGCCATCGGTAGAGTTAGCGCCACAGACTACTACGAAAAATATTTTGAACTAGGTTGGCAAACTATCAAAGAATGTCTACAACACCTATCTACAGAGTTTGATACTCTCGTTTGCGAAGGTGCTGGTAGTCCTGCCGAAATTAATCTCAAACACCGCGATTTAACGAATATGCGGGTCGCAAAACACTTAAACGCACCTACTCTATTAGTAGTTGATATTGATCGAGGTGGAGCATTTGCTCATGTGGTGGGAACATTAGAACTATTAGATGAAGATGAACGCGCCTTAATTAAAGGAGTCGTCATTAACAAATTTCGAGGACAGCGCTCAATTCTCGAACCAGGAATTAAATGGTTAGAAGAACGCACGGGTATACCTGTTGTGGGAGTAATTCCCTATTTAGACCAAGTTTTTCCCGCTGAAGACTCCTTAGACTTATTAGACCGGAAACCAGCCAAAGCTAACTCTGAACTAAATATTGCTGTAATTCGTTTACCCAGAATTGCTAATTTTACCGATTTTGACCCCTTGGAATCAGAACCATCTGTTACGGTAAAATACTTACACCCTAAGCAAGATTTAGGACATCCAGATGCAGTAATTATCCCAGGAACAAAAACCACTATTGCCGATTTAAATGTCTTACAAAAAAGCGGCATGGCAGAAGCAATTCAAAATTATGCGGCTTCTGGTGGCACAGTTTTAGGCATTTGTGGCGGATTCCAAATGCTGGGACAAACCATAGCCGATCCTGAAGGCATGGAAGGACAAGCTGGTAAATATCAAGGGTTGAATTTATTACCAGTAAAAACAGTAATTACAGGTCAAAAAATTGCCCGTCAGCGTCAAGTTACTTCTAATTATCCCCAAGCTGGTTTACCTGTGACGGGGTTTGAAATCCACCAGGGGCGAACGGTGAGTAGCATTGCTTCGCCATCACGCATAGAAACCCCAGCCGATTCAAAATCTTGTCAACCTTTATTCGATGATGCTAATTTAGGGTTAGTAGATAGTTGCCAATCAATTTGGGGAACTTATCTACATGGAATTTTTGATAATGGCCCTTGGAGACGGGCTTGGGTAAATCGTCTCCGTCAACAACGGGGTTTGAAATCTTTACCCACAGGTGTAGCTAATTACCGAGAAGAACGAGAACAGATTTTAGATTCTTTAGCCACCCAAATTGAAGAGCATTTAGACTTAACACCGTTTTTATAACCGTAGGTTGGGTTGACGTGAGGAAACCCAACACCACAAATCAAAAAATCAAATGTACCTGAATATTTACGAGTTTTATCAGTAACCAAGTGCAAGATTATTGACAATAGATGTTTAAAACCCTTGCATTTTCACCAAAAATAACCGCGTAAATTCGAGGACTAATTGCCCAATCCTTCTCTTCCTGCTGATAGCGCAGCGTGGTATTAGCCATACTCCTGCTATCCTACTCAGCCGTTACCAATTCAGTGCTACCTTTGGCACGTTTCCGGGTTAAGGTGTTGTAAACCATGATGCCGATAGCTTTAATTAAGTTACCTTCTAATTCTTGGAACATTTTCATGTTGATTGTAAAAGCGGCATTTGCTTCTTCTGTAATGCGATCGCCTGTAGAATCATCAATAGGCATAGCATCTAAATTGGCTCGATACTGGGTTTTAAATGCCTTCTCATCAGTAATATCTGCAAACTCATAAAAGGCAGTCCCTTCACCTTCTCCCAGTTTCATCGCAGTTTGAGCAATCCCTTTGAGGATTTGTCCACCCGATAAATCACCTAAATAACGGGTATAAGAATGAGCAATTAATAATTCTGGTTCGGTGGCGGAAATTTCCCGAATCCGCTTTACATAGGCATCACCCGCAGCAGATAATTTAATTTCCTCCCGCCAGTTATAACCAAAGTAGTAATGAAGATCCTGCTCTAAGGTATGCTTGCGGTTAAGTTCAGGAAAATAGATTTTACTCAGAATTGGATGATGCTTGTGTTTCTCCATTTCCTCTTCCATAGCTGAGTAAATGAAGTAAAAGTTAGCAACCAATTTGCGGTAGGAGTTTTTTTCCACAACTCCTTTTAAAAAACACTTGACAAAACCCACGTTTTCTGCCATGGTGTGTGCTTTCTTTGTACCTATACGTAATTTGCTGGCTAAATTGCTGCTCATATTAAAATTATCAACTGTAAAAAAATTAACTGCTGGCGTTTTTCATCCAGAATGGTGAAAAAACTCTATTAAAAGGTTAGATTAAAACTATTTGATGAGAATTTATATTAAAAATCATTAAGCAATCAGTCTATTTGGTGTTTTATCAACGTCAACAATGATGGCGGAAGGTGATATTGTCCTGTGTGATTGTGTGTGGAGTTTTTAAATTTATGGTTTCATCAATGACTCGGACTCAAGGCCATATTTCAGAATTGGTGACAAGTGTGGAAAATAGTTGGATGTTAAATTCTATCGCACTACCCACCAATGCTTTATTCGGTACAGACGGTATTCGGGGTAAAGTGGGAGAGTTGCTGAATGCACCTTTAGCTTTACAAGTGGGTTTTTGGGCAGGGATTGTTTTGCGTAGTCATGCTACTGATTCGGGACCAATTATTCTCGGACAAGACTCCAGAAACTCCAGTGATATGTTAGCAATGGCTTTGAGTGCTGGGTTAACTGCTGCTGGTGTGGAAGTCTGGTATTTGGGATTATGTCCCACTCCTTGCGTAGCCTATCTGGCTAGTATTACTAATGCCATTGGTGGAATCATGATTTCCGCCAGCCACAATCCCCCAGAAGACAACGGAATTAAAATCTTTGATGGCAATGGTGGTAAGTTATCTAAAGCTCTCCAAGGCGAAATTGAGGCAGGATTACGAGGTCAATTCTCCTCAGATTTGCGGATAAATAATTGTGGTAGACATTATGCCCGGACAGAGTTAATTAAAACCTATAGCCAGTCTATTACAACACCGTTAGGATCTGGACTCAATCTCCAAGGGATGAAGATTGTTTTGGATTTGGCTTGGGGTGCAGCGGTGGGTTTAGCGCCAGCAGTGTTTACGGAAATGGGCGCTGAGGTTATTTGTTTACATAATGAGGCAGATGGCGATCGCATTAATGTTAATTGCGGTTCTACACATTTGGATATTCTCCAAGCCGCAGTAGTTGCACATCAAGCCGATATAGGTTTTGCTTTTGATGGTGATGCAGATCGGGTTTTAGCTGTGGATAATACGGGGAGAGCCGTGAATGGTGATTACATTCTTTACCTGTGGGGTCGTCATTTACAACAAAGGCAACAATTACCAGATAATCTGATAGTTTCCACTGTTATGGCTAATTTAGGCTTTGAAAAGGCTTGGCAACAGATAGGTGGTAAATTAATTCGTACCGCTGTGGGTGATCAATATGTGCAAGCTGAAATGCGGAAAACAGGGGGAATGTTGGGAGGAGAACAATCAGGACATATCCTTTGTAGTCATTATGCCATGACTGGAGATGGTTTATTAACAGCTTTACACATTGCGGCTGTGGTCAAGGAGGCTAATCTGTCTCTGGGAGAAATGGTAGATCAAAGTTTCCAAACCTATCCGCAAGTATTAAAGAATGTGCGCGTCTTAGAGCGGGAACGACGCTTAGGATGGGAAAGTTGTCAACCTCTCCAACAAGCGATCGCTATTGCTGAAGTCGCAATGGGTGATCATGGTAGAATCCTGGTGCGAGCATCGGGAACAGAACCTGTAATTAGAGTCATGGTAGAAGCCGCTAACGCTGAACTTGTCCACCATTGGACAAATGAATTAGTCTCACAAGTTGAACAACACCTGGCTTAAACTTAAAATTTTGTTGCCAACCGCGACAGTCCGATAGGATAATCGGTCTTTTGTGTCATACTGTCACAGTAGAATATAGATGTCTTTTTAGAATACAGGGAATCTTACATGACTCTTCGTCTTGGTGATACAGTACCTAACTTTACTCAAGCCTCCACCCATGGGGAAATTGATTTTTACGCCTGGGCTGGTGATAGCTGGGTGGTACTATTTTCTCATCCTGCTGACTTTACACCAGTTTGCACGACCGAACTCGGCACAGTTGCCAAACTCAAACCAGAATTTGACAAACGCAATGTGAAAGCGATCGCTCTCAGCGTTGATGATGTAGAATCTCATAATGGCTGGGTTGGTGACATTGAAGAAACCCAAAGCACCACTCTCAATTACCCAATTTTGGCAGATCCAGATCGTAAGGTTTCTGAACTTTATGATATGATTCACCCCAACGCAGCGGCTACTGTAACAGTGCGTTCCGTGTTTGTCATTGACAACAACAAAAAACTGCGTCTGACTTTCACCTATCCTCCCAGCACTGGCCGCAACTTTGATGAAATTTTGCGCGTCATTGACTCTCTGCAATTAACTGATAATTACAGTGTTGCTACTCCCGCAGACTGGAAAGATGGTGAAGATGTGGTGATTGTCCCTTCTTTGAAAGATCCTGAAGTCCTCAAAGCCAAGTTTCCTAAAGGTTATGAAGAAATTAAACCTTATTTGCGGATGACTCCTCAACCTAACAAATAGGTTTTCATAACAGCAAATATTTCATTGTCGGGTGGGTTAGCAACGGTGTAACCCACCATTACTTGTTTTTTGTTTTACACTCTCGTTGCATTACTTATTTTTTGTTGAAGAGAAGTAATAATTTCAGGAGTTAATTCTGCTTCTGGTTGTACTACTTCACGTTCAGCTAAAACTGATTTAATTTCACTTTCGGAAGCTTTTCCTAATCTTTGTAATAGTGTGTTAAAACTCTGTTCTTGCTCAATTATTTCTTTTTCTGGTATTGCTTGAATAAACTCTGTGGATACGGCTTGACGAGTTAAAGCATAAACTATATATTGATTCAAAGAAACACCTTCAGTTTCAGCTAACTTAATTAAATGTTGGTGTAGTGTTTCTGGTAATCTCAGTGTTAATCTACTCATCGCTAAATTTCTCCAGAGACTAATTTGATTACTAGCTGTGTGGGTGTCATAACTTGTAAACCTAAAGATTGTTTTGCATTTTGAAAGTCACGAATGTTAGATGTAATAACTATTGCACCAGCATTCATAGCACAGTCAATTACAAGATCATCTCCTGGATCTGGTGAATTTGGTCGCCATGTGTAGTAAATTGTTGTGAAATGAGCATAACTGAGCAATTTCCCTAAAACGGGTTGCAGTTTGTACCAACGGGATTCTGAGAGTTTACGAGACAAAACATCTTCATATTCATAAGCTAAGGCATTAGAAACATGAACTACAAGTAAACCAGCTAACCATGTATCAACGACTAAACCGGCAGTGCATCCCTGTTTTGTTAATCCCTCGAATACAACGTTAGTATCTATAACAACGTGAAGCAATGGTGCGGTAGACATGACACTACTATAGCACCATTTATGGTGTCAGAACGATTTCGCCCAGACACTGATTATTAAACAGCATCCAGCAATTATTCTAATTAATTGAGATTAGTATTTGTCAAATAATGTAAATAAAACTATGAGTCTGGGGGTGAAGGATTCATTTTTACAAAGGCATCAATAGCAATATTACCGAGTTCTTCCAGTGCTATTCCTGCTTTATACTGAAGATCGTCATTTGGATCTTTCAATGCCTTGACAAGAGATTCTATTACATCAGGGTTATTTGTTCCGATATCACCTAATATGGTGGCAGCAGCAGAACGAACATTAACATGGTTACTAATATTTTCTAAAGCATTGATTAATACTGGAACAGCTTCTGAACCAATAGTTTTTAAACAATTAGTCGCATTTTTACTAAATTTAGAACTACTGATTAGACTCAGAAATACTGGGATTACTTTGTCAATTTCTATATTTCTTTTAGCGAGTGTACTAGCCGCATAGTACCGTACTGCTGATGTTTCATTGTCAGCTAGTTTTTGGACAAGAGTGTTAATAGTTTCTTCTGTTAAAGCCGTTGTTTCTAAATCTGGAGATGGTTGTACTTTTCCTCGTCTTTCAAGTAAATTTTCAAATTTGTCATTAAAATCAATACAATATTCAACTAAGGCGTATGTAAAATCAAGAATATCTTCAGCATCCTTTCTAGAAAATTGCTCAGATGTGTGTACAGCTTCATCACCAAAAGACTTTAAATGATTAGCCCAGTTATAAAATTTTTTATCAATAATTTCTTGATCTCTCATTCTTGCAAGCTTTCCATGCAAGTTATTTGGCTGTTCAATTTTAAAATATAAACATAGCATTTCCATCGTTTTCCGACACATTACTACACTTGCTGTGCATAGATCAGCATCTAGGCCAGTTCTAGCTTCTCTATATGTATTTATAATATTTCTAGTTTCACGCGATTTATTAGCAAACTCTTTTAAATAAGGATATAAAAACCTTGTCTTTCTACTTTCATAATTTGAATCAAAGGTATTGAATTCCTCTAAAATAACATTGAACAGTCCACAATTCGGACAAACCAAAGTTTGAACATCACGAAAATGATCATATTTTTCTTCTCTATCATCTAAAAATGTTGTTGTATACTCACCTTCACTAATAACCTTCATCAGAGTTTTACTGCAACAATGCCCACAACGAACAGTTTCTGTAGTATGTTTATGCTTTTGCTCAGTCATTAAACGACACCATGAAAAATAAAATTAATGCCATTAAATAATTATACACAAGAAGGTAAATACCAGCAATTGACATCTCTTCATAAACCTTCTTTGCTTCTTGTCCTCACATTGTCCCTAGCAGTAATAGAATAATAACGATATCCTTGTAAAGCCTACCAAGAGCAAAAGGTAGAGGTTAAGTAGCAGATTTGACAGAATTGGATCACCAAAACTCTGTATCCAGAAGACATTAGTAGCATTTTAGAAGTTTGTAAAATTTTTATGGTTTCCCAAATTCGTTTTTTGATGTGCGCTCCTGACCATTATGATGTGGATTATGTGATTAATCCTTGGATGGAAGGGAATATTCATAAGTCCTCACGCGATCGCGCCGTGGAGCAATGGAATAAATTATACCATGTTATTAAAAATCATGCCATTGTTGATTTAGTTGCCCCTGAAAAAGGCTGGCCTGATATGGTATTCAGTGCCAATGCAGGTTTAGTCCTTGGTGAAAACGTCGTTCTCAGCCGCTTTTTACATAAAGAACGCCAAGGAGAAGAACCGTATTTTCAACAATGGTTTGAACAAAATGGATATAATGTATACACACTTCCCAAAGACCTGCCCTTTGAAGGCGCAGGTGACGCACTCCTAGACCGAGAAGGGCGTTGGTTATGGGCTGGATATGGTTTCCGGTCAGAATTGGATTCTCACCCCTACCTAGCTAAATGGCTGGACATTGAGGTGATTTCCCTGCGCTTAATGGATGAACGTTTCTATCATCTTGATACCTGCTTTTGTCCCTTAGCAAATGGTTATTTACTGTATTATCCCGGTGCGTTTGATTCCTACTCCAACCGCGTGATTGAAATGCGCGTCACACCTGAAAAGCGGATTGCTATTGAAGAAGCTGATGCTGTCAACTTCGCTTGTAATGCGGTGAATGTTGATAGCATTGTGATTATGAACAAAGCCAGTGAAAGTTTAAAATCACGGTTAGCGGAAGTTGGTTTCCAAGTCATTGAAACACCATTGACAGAATTCCTCAAAGCTGGTGGTGCGGCTAAATGCTTGACATTGCGGGTAACAGAACCCATTGGTGACGAAATTCACGCTAACGCATCTGTAGAAAGTCGTGTTATCCGCATGGAAGGACACTTACTAGATGCAGGTTTAATTAACCGCGCTTTAGATTTAATTGTGGAAATGGGGGGAAGTTTCCAAGTTCTCAAATTCAATTTGGGAGAACAACGTCAAAGTACATCTGCGGCTGAGGTGAGGGTATCTGCACCATCTCACGAAGTGATGGAAGAAATTATCTCTCAGTTGATTGATTTAGGTGCGGTTGATTTACCCCAAGATGAACGAGATACTAGATTAGAACCAGTAATCCAAGCGGGTGTAGCTCCTGATGATTTTTATGTCAGCACGATTTATCCTACAGAAGTGCGGGTAAATGGGGAATGGCTGAAGGTGCAGAATCAACGCATGGATGGGGCGATCGCTATTTCCACAACTGCCAATGGTATTGTAGCTAAGTGTAAACTATTGCGGGATTTAGAAATAGGCGACAAAGTAGTCGTTGATGTTTTAGGTATCCGTACCGTCCGCAAAGCTGAATCACGAGAACAACGCAACTCCCAAGAATTCAGCTTCATGTCTTCCGGTGTTTCCAGCGAAAGACGGGTGGAACTAGTTGTGGAACAAGTGGCTTGGGAATTACGTAAAATCAAGGATAGTGGCGGTAAAGTAGTTGTTACTGCTGGTCCTGTGGTAATTCATACTGGCGGCGGTGAACATCTCTGTCGCTTGGTTAGAGAAGGCTATGTTCAAGGTCTTTTAGGCGGAAATGCGATCGCTGTTCATGATATGGAACAAAATATCTTGGGTACATCCCTGGGTGTGGATATGAAACGGGGTGTAGCTGTGCGGGGTGGCCACCGACATCATTTGAAGATAATTAACACTGTTCGCCGTTTTGGTAGCATTGCGAAAGCTGTAGAAGCGGGAGTAGTCAAGAGTGGAGTTATGTATGAATGTGTGAAAAATAACATTCCTTTCTCCCTGGCTGGTTCAATTCGGGATGATGGACCTTTACCCGATACCCAAATGAACCTGATTTTGGCACAACAGGAATATTCTAAAATCATTGAAGGTGCAGATATGATTTTGATGTTGTCTTCCATGCTGCATTCTATCGGGGTGGGGAATATGACTCCGGCTGGTGTGAAGATGGTCTGTGTGGATATTAATCCGGCTGTGGTGACAAAATTGAGCGATCGCGGTTCAATAGAATCTGTAGGTGTGGTGACTGATGTGGGTTTATTCCTCAGTCTTTTAACTCAGCAGTTGGATAAGTTGACGAGTCCTTATGTTGCTAATGTAGGTTAAAGTCAATTATCAATCTTGTGGTGCGGGCATCTCGCCCGCTAACATTTCAATATAATTGTTATTGAGGTAGGAATTATGGGAAAAATGCCAATAATTGAATCTAATCAATCCTACACCTTTGCTGATTATTTCAAATTGAATTATGAACCAGATGAAATTATAGGATATTTTGGGTATAAATTTCAATTACAATCTCTAACTTTACCAACAACTCAACAAAACTTAGAAAGATTAACAGACCTAAAAAATCGTATTGAAGAAAGTTTACCCTATATTAGTTTAACTAGTGAAACCGCCAGGAGAGAATTTTTAATTGCTCCTGTAATTATGGAACTAATTCACTATACCCATGCTAAAGTTAGAGTAGAGTATGGGTTAAATATCAATAATCAATTAAAAGGGGTTATTGATTATTATATTAAAGCTGACAATCAATTACTAGTTATTGAAGCTAAAAATGCCGATTTAGAAAGAGGAATTGTCCAATTAGCTGTAGAACTAATTGCCTTTGATAATTGGTCTCTTATTGATAATCCTATCCTGTATGGTGCAGTTTCTATTGGTAATATTTGGCAATTTGTAATTTTACATCGTGAATCAAAAGAAATTACTCAAGATTTAAACCTTTATCGTGTACCAAATGATTTAGAAAGTTTAATGAAAGTTTTAGTAGCTTTAATGAAGAATTTTTAGGATATTTACAACTAAAATCCTGTAAATCCTTAAATCAGTGGACATTCTGATTCTGACAACCACAACACCCACACTTTTCACCCATAGTCACAGAAAGTTATAATATAAATAACACAACCCACATTATTCAGGTATAGAGCATTCGGGAATTGTTTATTGTATTAAAGGAAGTAAAACTATTGGCGAAATTTTGCGTCAACTCATTTTAATTTGGAAAATATTAGAACCTGAAGATATATTAGGTAAGTTAGAATATATTTAAACCTCATTGATTTTGAAACCTGACGTAGTGCGAGCATACTATGGCTAACGCCACGCTACGCTATCGACAAGCTCAGTACAAGTCTTGCTCGCTACTTAACAGCAGGGAGCAAGATGCTCCCACTACTTTCAGTAACTATGGTTTTTATCTTAGACGGGGTTTAATAAATAAATAGACATTTAAAGCTAAAAATATAGTTAACTCTTTTTATTAATTATCGAACCAGAAAACTAAAAGTAGGGTGGGCATTGCCCACCTTATGATTAACCATTAATCACTGCAATACAATCAATTTCTACCAACACATTCTTAGGCAGCCGCGACACTTCAACACAAGCACGCGCTGGAGCTGTATCTTCGGAAAAATATTTTGCATAAACCGCATTGACAGCGGCAAAATCATTCATATCAGCTAAAAATACACCTGTTTTGACAACATCTGCAAAAGTCGCACCGGCTTCTGTCAGAATAGCTTCAATATTTCTCATAACTTGTTCAGTTTGTTTAACCACATCTTCAGTATAGACAACATCACCCAAACGAGGATCTATGGCAATTTGTCCAGCCACAAACAGCATTTGTCCAGAAGCGAGAATTGCCTGATTGTAGGGGCCAACTGGTGCAGGGGCTTTATCGGTACGGATTACTTTACGAGTCATAATATTAATCTCTTTTAGCTGGTTTGCTAATGGTGTTTCTGGTTTACCGAAATCTAAATCTGTAGATGTTTGATAAACTTCTCCATCTGGCATTATCGCACCTGTGAGGTCAGCATTTTTAAAGGTTGCACCATAAATATTCGTGCCGCTTAAATCGGCTTTTCTCAGATTTGTACCGTCCAGAAAGACTGTAAGCCAAAACTAATTTCATTTACCAATCTAGTAGAAATTCATATTTTACGGTAAAAAATCTATTCCGGAAACACTCCGCACAGCAGGTATCACTGTGGAAATTCATGATGACCATTTTGACAAAGGTGCGTTAGATGTAGATTGGTTACCACAAGTAGGAGAAAAAGGCTGGATTGTTCTGACTAAAGATGACAGAATCAGCAAAAATCAATTAGAGAGAATTGCTGTAGCACGCGCTCAAATAAAAATGTTTGTGCTGTCCTCACAAAACCTACCAGAGAAGGATATGCCCGCAATTTTTCTTACAGCAATACTTCCCACGCAAGAATTTGTCCGTAAACATCCCGCTCCATTTATCGCCAAAATCTATCGTGATGGCAAGATTAATCTTTGACACTCTCCGGTCTAAAGACGCGGAGATTCTATAGAGAGATTCAGTCTATATCCCTCAGTTATCCCAGTTTCAGGCATGGCTCCTTAAATATTTGGGTTCTGGCCCTGATCCTGTTTGCCATTACTGGCAGAATCATATCTGACAAGCGTAACTTTCCGAGAGTCCCCCCGTAGCTTTTTAGAGGCGAATCAATTCGACCGTGTGCGTTTTCCCCTTCGGTCTGAAGACGCGAAGCTCCCAACGCTACCGCGTTCCTCTTGTGGAAAGACAGTCAAGATTTATTAACAGAATTAAAGAGCTTTGATGAATATATCTAAGTCTTCCCCTCTTCCTTCGCGCTCTTCGCTCCTTCGTGGTTCATTTCTCTTAACCCAACCTCGGACGTATCCCATAATGCCGATATTGCCAATAATCCCGCAAAATCCGGTCATGATCAAAACACAAATTACCAGGAACACACCAAGGCTCAAAAATACCCATATTTTTAGCATCATCACCAGCCAAAGGTTCACCTGTAGCTGTTGCTAAAAACACAATACTAATAGTATGTTTACGAGGATCACGAGTGGGATCAGAATAAACTAATAATTGTTCGATTAACTCTATTTTTAAGCCTATTTCCTCTTCTGCTTCCCTAATTGCCGCCTTTTCCACCGATTCACCATAATCAACAAAACCACCGGGTAAAGCCCAACCTAAAGGCTCATTATGCCTTTCAATGAGAATAATCGGGCGCTGAGGTCTATCAATTAATTCAATAATAATATCAACGGTAGGCGCAGGATTTCTGTAAGTCATTGTTTAGTTATTGTTAAGGATTATAGATCCGGGGATCATTGTGGTCAAGACTGACTATGCCATGATAAATTCTATGCGTGTCTGATAAACAATTGCCTTTTCCTATATTTCAGGTTAAATATGCCTTTTCCTAGATCAAGTGGTATTTTACTGCATCCTAGTTCTTTTCCCAGCCGTTTTGGTATTGGGGATTTAGGTTCGGAAGCTTATCGGTTTATTGATTTTCTCAAAAATAGTCAACAGCAATATTGGCAAGTTTTACCGCTTGGTCCGACTGGTTACGGTAATTCTCCCTATATGTGCTACTCCGCAATGGCAGGAAATTACTTTTTAATTAGTCCAGACAAGTTGTTAGAAGAGGGTTTGTTAATTGAGGAAGATTTGGCAGATTTACCAGATTTTTCGGTAGATAAAGTTGATTTTAACGAAGTTATCCCTATTAAGGTGAATCTTCTCATTAAAGCTTGTGAGGATTTTAAAACTAAGGCCAATTCAACCCAAAAACAGGCTTTTGCTAAGTTTTGTGCTGATAAAGGCTATTGGTTGAATAATTACGCGCTATTTATGGCGATTAAAGATACCCAAAATGGTAAAAGTTGGCATAATTGGCAACCAGAATTAGCAAAACGTGAACCAGCAGCAATAGCCAAAATTGAACAAGAGTTGGAAGCGGAGATTTTTTATTACAAGTTTATTCAATATGAGTTTTTCCGGCAGTGGTCAGAACTCAAAAATTATGCTAATGAAAACGGTGTAGATATTATTGGTGATATACCCATTTACGTATCCCATGATAGTGCTGATGTCTGGGCGAATCCTGAGATTTTCGCTTTAGAGGAAGAAACAGGAGAAGTGGCTTTAATGGCGGGTGTACCACCGGATTATTTTAGTGCCACAGGTCAATTATGGGGTAATCCTGTTTATAACTGGCAAGAATTGCAAAAACAAGACTTTAAATGGTGGATATTACGCTTTGAGGCAATGCTGGATTATGTAGATATAATTCGTATTGATCATTTCCGGGGTTTTGAGGCTTATTGGGCTGTACCTCAAGGAGAAACCACTGCTATTAATGGGGAATGGATTGAAGCCCCTGGTATAGCTTTGTTTGAAACTATTAGAAAGCAGTTAGGTAAGTTACCCGTTTTGGCGGAAGATTTGGGGATTATTACGCCAGAGGTGGAAGAACTGCGTGATCAATTTGAGTTTCCAGGGATGAAGGTATTACAGTTTGCGTTTGGTTCTGATCCCGGTAATCCGTTTTTACCGTTTAACTACACTCGCAATGCTGTAGTTTACACTGGCACACATGACAATGATACGACGATAGGCTGGTTTAATGCTGCGAATGATTACGAAAAGCAAAATTTATTGTTGTATTTGGGTTGTATCAGTCCTGATGGTATACACTGGGATTTAATTAGATTAGCTTTAAGTTCTATCGCCAATCAAGCGATTATACCTTTGCAGGACGTATTAGGTTTGGGAACTGATGCGCGGATGAATTTTCCGAGTACAGCGGAGGGAAATTGGGAATGGCGTTATCAATCAG
Organism: Nostocales cyanobacterium ELA583; assembly: GCA_037131225.1. Classification (GTDB taxonomy): domain Bacteria; phylum Cyanobacteriota; class Cyanobacteriia; order Cyanobacteriales; family Nostocaceae; genus Dolichospermum. Next base: position 17,548 of record JBAXRM010000080.1, read on the forward strand.
GTGTGTTGACAGAGGAATTAGGCGATCGCTTAAAAACTCTCACTCTCCGTTATGGACGCGCCCATAGACAAAGATAAGTTAGACAATTCTCAATCAATACTGCTTGGTTAAAAACAGTGGCTGAGAACTCGAATAGTGAAAAGGAGGAAGGGGAGAAAAGATAATTCCAATTCCTCCTATCAACTGACAACTAGTCCACTGCGGCGTAAGTTAATGAACCATTCTCAATCGTCCAAAAGCTGATTCCATATTACTTTTGACTTTTGATTTTTGACTTTTGACTTCCGCGAAGCGGTACTAGTTGGGTTGAGCAGCAATCTTAATTTCTTGAGTTTTCCCAACTTCTCCCATTTCCTTTGCTTCCTGCTGATTCACGCTCATTAATACACCACCAGCATTATCAGTTTTTACTGTTAGTTGCTCAGTAGCTTTCCAAGTGCGACTAGAACCTTGTGGTAGAACTCCCTCAAAGGCGGTTTGTCCATCTGTAACCACACTAATCCAAGATGAGGCTTTTAACGTAACACCAATTTGTACGGATTGATCCTTTTTACTACTGATTAATGTATTATTAGCTGTTTCTTGCCCTGCCGCTTGGATTATAGTTTTTGGTTGAACTTGGCGGTTATTTGCCTGTAATGAGGAATTATTCAATAACTGGGATAAACCATTTACAGAGGAGAAAATCAGGACAATATAAAGCACATAAAGATGAACAGGACGCAATTGAGGAATAGCTTCTCCTTTCCATTTGGATTGAACACCCACTGATTGAGAACCAATGGGGAAATGACTGGCAAATTCCGCTCCCTGAATTCCTAAAGCATCTGCAAATTGTCTAATTAGTCCTTGAATATAGATTGGTTCTGGTAAGTCCGTTAAATTACCTTCTTCAATTGCTTGCAAAAGTCGTCGAGGAATTCTGGTTAATACAACTAACTCATCCAAAGTTAAACCCTTTTCCTGCCGTAGTGAAGCTAGTTGAGAGCCAATTTGTCCTAACTTTTCGGCTTGATGTTCCTGGATAGAAGGTTTGATTGACTGTTCATCCTTCTTTGAGAACCATTTCATGTTTTTCCTTTACTCCTTAACTCGGCTTTGTCTGAATAGGTGTGAGACTTATTTGCTTGTTTAAAAAACTAATCTCATCTGTACTGAGATGACGATATTTACCTGATGGCAAAAATACTGTTTTTGAGGTTTTTAATTGGATTGAACCAATGGCTGTCCGATGTAGCTTGATATCTGGATATCCCAACTGTTCTGCTATTCGGCGAATTTGACGGTTCCTTCCTTCTTGCAAAACTATCTCTAAACAACTTTGATCAATATAATTTTCAATCAACCGCACTTGAGCAGGTCTTGTTATTTTTCCTTCCAGAAATATACCCTGACTCCAACTTTTAAGAACTGTTGGTGGGGGGTGTCCTTGAACTACAACACGGTAGGTCTTGGAAATACTATGACTGGGATGGGTGAGTCCATAGGTTAATTCTCCGTCATTGGTTAAAATCAATGCACCTGTCGAGTCTAAATCTAAACGGCCTACAGGGTGAATACCCCATCCTGTTTTTAATTCTGACGGTAGCAGATCTAAAACTGTTGGTCTTCCTTGGGGATCGTGGCAGGTAGAGACAATACCGACTGGTTTATGCAGTAATAAATATATTAATGATGGACGCTGCGCTGCTATCACAGGTTGACCATCAATAGATATCTTGTCTTGGAAGGGATCAACTTTTTGACCTAAATGTGCTAATACCCCATTAACACATACTCGTGATTGCCTAATCATTTCTTCAGCTTCACGTCGGGAGGCAATACCCGATTGAGCTAAAATCTTTTGTAACCGTGCCTCCATGTCTAAATTGTTAATTCTCTG
>JBAXRM010000081.1:0-19110 GCA_037131225.1 Nostocales cyanobacterium ELA583
TGGTTTTATTTAATACTTTATGGCTAACGCCACGCTTCGCTATCAAACACCCTCTAAGGTATTGATAAAACAATACCTTGTCAAATCAAGGAATTCCTTGATTCATAGGTTGGGTTATGGAACGTGAACGTTCGCAAAGCAATAGCAAAGGGAAACCCAACCAAGCAGAAAAATGGCTAAGGTATTGAGTTAACTTATTTACCCACGTTCTCGGCATAGAAAAGATCGGGGCTGCAAATTTCAAAAATGTAGATATCTTCCATGTAACGTTTCTCCAATATTTCTGAATAACATATATGGAAGTATTAAGAATATGTAATAAATAAAGATAACAGAAATTTTTGATTTCGTGCAAATATTTGAGCCAAATTGGCGTGTATTTTTCGGTAATATTTAGTTCTAAATTTGGTAATTAAGTTTGCAGAAAATGAGAATGAATTTACCAATGAATCCTCGATATTCTATTAACAAGCGAGGGAGAAAGCGGCACACAAGCAGCCCACAACCCCAAGCGATAACACAAATCAAGGAGAATTCAGTCATGTCTAACTTATTTACCGCAGTATCTGTTGAGCAACAAGAAATCGTAGCTGGTGGTTTATCTGTTCGAGCTAATAACACCTATGAAAAGTTCACAGAAAAATACCTAAGCATCGACTATGCTGGATCTAGTGCTGGTCCAAACGGAGCTAGTTCATTTATTAAAGGTTTCGACTCCGTTGACTATTCATATATTTTCAGCCAAAGTCTGAACACATTGTTTGCTTAATTGAAAGCCGAAATCAATGTCAGATGTTATCCGTAAATTTAATTGATGATCATGATAATTTACGGATAACTTAACTTCCATAGCTTCTGGATTTCAATCAAGAAAATATATGTCAGTTAAAATCTGACATCCTTTCATAAGCTCACATTGATTGTTGACTGTTAAATTTTAATAGTCAACAATCATCTTTTAAAATCATATTTTTTTGCAAAACTCAATTACAAAAAGGAATTACCATGTTGAACCATAATATTCAGTCTATAGCATCCGAATTATTCCAGCAATTATCAGAAAAGGAACAGGAAAGTATAACTGGGGGATATTCTGGGATTTTTTTATCTAAACAAACAGATATAGTGAGTTACTCCAGCATAGAAACAAAAATTTCGGGTGGTGGTTTGGACCTTTATAATAAACAAACATCCTTTTATAGCTTATCAGAAAAGATATTGCTATTTATTCCATTTTTTGGAGGTAATGGACGCAATAGAACTAGATTAAATGTTGGTAATCTCAAGTGGATGAAATCCTTCTTTCCTTAAAAATAACTGATTAATAATTCAGCAAAAATTAGTCATTTCCAAAATAATTAACTCACAGCACCTCCGACTTATCTCTACAATTATTTAAGGTGCTTTTACCTATGAAATACCAATTTGTTAAACAACATAGCGAAGAAGATTGTGGTGCAGCTTGTTTAGCTGCAATTGCTAAATATTATGGTCATACTTTTACCCTGAGTCGGATTCGGGAAGCCGTTGGAACAGGGCAATTTGGAACTACATTATTAGGATTAAAACGAGGAGCAGAAATTCTGGGTTTTAAAGCCAATCCAGTCAAGACTTCTCCACAAATATTAGACAGAATCAATGAAGCTCCCTTACCAGCAATCATACATTGGCAAGGAAATCATTGGGTGATTTTATATGGTAAGAAAGGTAAAAACTTTCTGATTGCAGACCCTGCAATTGGAATGCGTTATCTTTCTCAAAAAGATGTAGAAGCAGCTTGGACAGATTGGTTATTATTATTAGTAGAGCCAGATCCTATCCGGTTTTTTGCTCAAAAGCAAGATAAAGAAGGTGGTTTTTGGCGTTTCTTCCAACGGGTTTGGATTTATCGCGGCATTTTATTTCAAGCTTTACCACTTAATTTAGTCTTGGGTTTATTGTCCTTAACTTCTCCATTCCTGTTGCAAATTCTCACTGATGACGTATTAGTCAGAGGTGACACAAAATTACTGACTACAGTAGTTATTTCTGTAGTCGTCATGAATATTATCTCTAATAGTCTCTCATTTGTTCAGTCTAATTTAATTGCTCATTTTGCCCAACGATTGCAATTAGGTCTAGTTCTAGAATTTGGGAGACAAATTCTGCGTTTACCATTAACTTATTATGAAACTCGTCGCAGTGGTGAAATTGTTAGTCGTCTGCAAGATATTGACCAAATCAATCAATTAGTTGCTCAAGTTGTTGTTGGTTTACCCAGTCAATTTTTTGTTTCGCTAATTTCTTTAGGGTTCATGTTTTTCTATAGCTGGAAACTCAGCTTAACTGCCTTATTAATTTCTGTGGTCATGACCACATCTACCATTATTTTCCAGCCCACATTACAGCAAAAAACTAATGAATTATTAGTTACAGAAGCGGAAACACAAGGAGTTTTAGTCGAAACATTCAAAGGTGCATTAACGCTCAAAACAACAGCATCAGGTAGACAATTTAAAGATGAATTAGATGGTCGGTTTAATCGTCTAGCTAATTTGACATTTAGGACAATGCAAATCGGGATTATTAATAATACCTTTTCTGGCTTTATTTCTGGGATTGGTAGTGTAATATTGCTCTGGTTTGGTGGCTATTTGGTAATTAACCCATCTGAAAATTTGAGTATTGGGCAATTATTAGCTTTTAATTCCATGAATGGTAACTTTATATCTTTAATTAGTACAGTTATTCATTTTGTTGATGAATTTACCCGTGCTAAAACTGCTACCAGACGTTTAACAGAAGTTATTGATGCCACTCCCGAAGAGGAAGATGATGGTAAAAAGCCTTTTGCCACAATTTCCGATAATGCTGATATTATTTGTACAAATTTAACCTTTCATTATCCTGGTCGTGTTGACTTATTAGAAGATTTTTCTTTAACGATTCCTGGAGGTAAAAATATTGCTCTCATTGGTAAATCTGGATGTGGTAAAAGCACCTTAGCTAAACTAATTTCTGGTTTATATCAATTCCAATCTGGCAATATTAGAATTGGGCTTTATAATCTTCAAGACCTTTCTTTAGAATCTCTCCGTCAACAAATTGTTCTTGTTCCTCAAGATGCTCATTTTTGGAATCGTTCTATTGTAGAAAACTTCCGATTAGGATCACCCTATGCGACCTTTGAGCAAATTGTTCAAGCTTGTCAAATTACGAATGCTGATGAATTTATTAGTAAACTTCCAGAAACATATCAAACTATCTTAGGTGAATTTGGCGCGAATCTTTCTGGTGGACAAAGGCAAAGATTAGCCATAGCTAGAGCCATTGTTACAGATCCAGCAATTCTCATTTTAGATGAATCTACCAGTGGACTTGATCCAGTTAGTGAAATGCAAGTTTTGGACAAATTATTTCAATATCGTCAAGGGAAAACAACAATTTTTATTACTCATAGACCTAAGATAATTCATCGTGCTGATTGGATTGTTTTAATAGATCAAGGTAAGTTGAAATTAGCAGGTTCTTTAGAAGATTTACGCAGTAAATCAGGAGATCATTTAGATTTTGTAATTCCTTAGTAGGGTGGGCATTGCCCACCATAAGCATAGTCCAAAAATTCAATATTAGCCCTATATTCATTATTGAGAAAATTATGCTTTATACTCATCCTCAAGAATTTGATTCTAGAATTGAAAATGAGCATTCACTTCCTCCTATAAGTCGTTGGACATCCTTAGCAGGTGTATTTTTGATAGGAACTGTTATCGCTAGTATTTCCTTGTCCTCATGGGTGAAATATAATGTTACGGTAAAAGCTGCTGCTGTTGTTCGTCCCATAGGTGAAACTCGGATAGTCCAATCAATGATAGACGGGACAGTTAAAACTATCTTCGTTAAAGAAAATCAAGTTGTTAAACAAGGAGATATAATTGCTCTTTTAGATATGGAACAATTATTAATTAAAAAAAGCCAATTAGAAGAAAATATCAAACAAAGTAAATTACAAATAGTTCAAATTTATGCTCAGAAACAAAGTTTAGATAATCAAATCATGGCTGAGAAAAGAGTTATAGAAAGAATTATTAACTCTGCGAAAGAAGACTTATTAAGAAATCAAAGAGAATATCAAGAGCGAAAAATAAATACTGATACTGAATTAATGACAGCAATAGTAAATATCCAAAAAGAATTAGTAGATTTAGAAAAAGCTCAAGCTGATTTAGAATTTGCTAAAGTAGATCGAGATCGTTATGAGCAGTTATCTAAAATTGGTGCAATTGGCAACCGAGAATTTCAGCAAAAACAGTTAGTTGTGCAACAAACAACATTGACACTACAATCTGCTCAAAAAGCTGTTGATATTGCTAAAATAAAAATTAAATCAAATAAAGCTGCGGTTAATCCCACTACCGCACTGATAAAAATGGCAGAAGAACGTATTGCTCAAGAAGCTGCTAAGGGTGAAGCTAATATAGCGGCTTTAAATAAGGAAAGAGAGAGCTTAATCCAGCGATTAGTAGAAATACAAACCCAAATTAAACAATCAAAAAAAGAACTTCAACAAATCGAAAATCACCGCAAAAATAGCATTATTCTTGCTACTAGTAATGGGATCATATTTAAACTCAATTTACGCAATTCTGGTCAATTTTTGCGGGCTGGTGAATCTGTTGCCGAAGTTGTACCTAATGGTGCTTCTATAGTAACTAAAGCCATGATTCCCACTGCGGAAATTAATAAAATTGCGATTGGTCAAAAAGTCCAACTTCGTGTTGACGCTTGTCCCTATCCTGATTATGGAACTGCAAAAGGGATTGTTAAAACCATCGCTCCAGACGCGATTACACCTCAAAGTAAAGATACTACGGCAAATTTTTCTGGTATTAGCTACTTTGAAGTCACGATTCAACCTGAAAACAATTCATTTGGCAATAATAATCGTCAGTGTCTATTACAAGCAGGAATGAACGCTACAGCCGAAATTATTTCCAAGGAAGAAACAGCATTACAATTCATATTAAGAAAAGCTAGACTAACTGCTGATTTATAAGCAGCTTTTGCATATAATTTTCTCTGTTATCTCTAATTTAGTAGGGTGGGAATTGCCATATCTACACTACTTAATATTTTACAGCAATCATTGAGAATTTCTATAGGACTCGTATATGATTTTGAAAAAATACGTAGGGTGCGTTAGCGACAGCGTAACGCACCATTAATCAAATTTATGGTACGTTACGGCTCTGCCTAACACACCCTACAAATACTGGCGTTTAGTAAAGTCATAACTATAATAGCGTTTATGACATCTAATCAAAGAATTCAACAAGCATTACAGTGGTGGTTTTATAGAGAATTCTGGAAATTATTTCTGGAATCGGAAAAAATCCGTGATGATCTATTACAAGAATCTTTTACGATTCGGCGTAATTTAGATTTATTAATTATAGATAATCTTAGTTTATCGGTGACGAAAATTCAAGCACATATCAAAACAATTGATAACTTTCATCATTCCTTGGTACAATTAAGCGATCGCTTATGTCCAATATCTATTCAAGATAGCTTACCTTTATCTATTGAATGTTTATTAGAATCTTGGATAAACTCTCACTTTAATCTAGATTTTCAGATTAATATGCCTGTTTATTGGCGAATTGAACAACCTGAGCATAGTTGGATTGTTTTAAGAGTTTTAGAAGAATTACTGAGAATAACTTTACCAGAATCCGAAATTATACTACCTATTGATATTCATATTACTCTCAAACAAATAGGAAGTATAGGACTCTTAGCTGTAAAGATTTCTTATCCTGATATATCTACACTGATTTTTTATTCTCATGTGCCAGAATTAGAATACCTTTATGATAGTTTCAAATTTTTAATAGCGGGTAAATGTTCCTATTATAACAAGAATCTCGTATCAACTTGGCATTTTTATTGGTGAATATTTTCTATTACTTAATAGTTGGTATATTACTAAGCATATCTCTGTTAAAACTCTTATTCAGAGTAAACAATTGTTATTCATTAACCTAGTAATTTCATTATTATTTAAAAACCACCCCCTAAGAGTGAGGATTGACAACTACCTGAACTTATAAATTATGATGAAATTTAGTAAAAACTAATTAATAGTTTTAGATAGCAATCATAAATTATCAAGTATATAAGAAATTAGAAAAAATATTAGATATGCAACAAATTTCATCAGAAAAATCAATTTTAAAATTCATGGTCATTGATGATCACGAATCGGTTTTAAATGGCATGGTGGAAATATTAAGAAAAAACTATCCCAGTGCTGAATTTAATACAGCTACTAATGCTAGTTATGCTTCTGAGCAAATTTTTAACTGCCGTCCCGATTTATTAGTTATGGATATTTCCATACCAGAAAAATTAGAAATGACCGCACGAGTTGATACAGGTATTCAACTACTTAAAATTTTAATGGAAAACTATTGCCATTTAAATCTTGTTGTTCAAAGCGCCCATGTCAGAACATTAGTAAGAATTCGTCCTTATATTGATAATCACAAAGGAGGCTTTACTGTTGCTGATAAAAGTCTTTCTACCCAAGAAATGTTAACTAGAATTGATTGGGCATTACAAGGATTAACTCATACAAAAGATATTAAAGGGATCTACTCAGGTTTAGATGTAAAACCAGAATGGTTAACAGTTCTGAATTTAGCCTTTCAAGAAGGATTACAAGATAAAGCAATTGCTAAAAATATGTGTATATCTGAACGTATGGTGCGTCATTATTGGAGTAAGTTACAAGATGCTTTAAATATTTACCCAGAAGAAGGTAAAAATATCCGCATTCAAACGGAAATGAAAGCTAGAAATGAAGGATTAATTGATTAATTAATGTAAGGATTTAGGAGTCAGAATAAATACAATGAAAGAAAAGAAATTAGGAGTCAAGGAAACACCAAATCAGAATAAATTGCCATAATTCTACCTCAAATCTTCTTTTGTTCTTTGTCCTGACTCCTGACTTCTTACTAATTAATTAATCAAATCGGTAAACTCACCAGGCATTTTTCATAAGTAAGGTATTAACATTCAAATATAAACTTATGCAAAATCAAATTTTTGAAAAATTTCAAAAAGGAATTTATTTTGTTTTTGTAGGAAAATTAGCAGCAATTATTATTACCATATTTAGTTTAGGATTGATTAGTTATTTGTTTTTAATTTGGGGTTGGTCATTTTCCCTATTACCAGCAATTTTCGTTGTATTTATCAACTGCATTATCCTTTTGGCTTTATATCAATATAATCAAGCGATTAATTCTATAATTCAAGATCGTCAAAATATAATTGAACTGACATTTGCAACAATTCATAATGGACCATTACAAAGTTTAGCCAAGGTTTTGAAATTAGTCAAAAGAGATGATTTACCAAGTAATAATTTACTGCCTATCATAGAGAATGACTTAGAAGAATTAAACCAAGAATTAAGAGAAATGTATGAATTTTGGCAGCAAAAAACTCTAACTAAAAATACTAGTCTTTACCTCGGAAATAATGTAGTCATAGATTTGCGAAATCCTTTACATGAGATTCTCTATCAAGTTTATAGCTACACCTTAGAACGGGATTTTCCTTGTTTTAGAACCCTCAAACTAAAAATACATAATTTTGAACCCATAAATGAAAACAGTTTAAGCATTGAAAATAAGCGAGGACTTTGCCGATTCTTAGAAGAAGCTTTATGTAACGTTGGTAAACACGCTACAAGCATAACCTGTTTACAAGTTAGTTATTCTGCATCTGAAGGGCGTTGTATTCTCAGTATCATGGATAATGGTTTAGGTATTTATTCATCAAGAGAAGGTTGGGGAACAAAACAATTTAAAAATTTAGCACAACAAATTAAAGGTAAATTTCGGCGAGTTTCCCTTTATCCCCAAGGTACTCTTTGTGAGTTATCTTGGCCTTTGATAAGTTCCTTTTGGTGGCAGTGAAAACTAGTACACTGCGGCTTAAGTTAATGAACCATTCTCAATCTTCCAAAAGCTGATTCCATATTACAAAAGAAGGGAACAGGGAACAGGGAACAGCACTTCGACACCGCTCAGTGACCGCACTTCGACACTGCTCAATGACCGTGTCATTATTTCAATCTCATGTTTTTAAACATGAGTTTTTCCTGCGATGCACTGAGCTTGTCGAAGTGTTCCCTGTTCCCTCTGACTTTTGACTTTTGACTTTTGACTTCCGCGAAGCGGTACTAGTAGTACTAGTACCACTTTCTCGGAATTAAAAATTAAAACTTAAAAATTAAAAAGCAAAAAAGACAGGCTTTTAGATATTTTTAATAGTTGGTTAACGAACGCTGTTCTGTACTAAGAAAATTAGAAAATATTGATATTTTGCTTTTTCTCAAATAGCTGACTGTGCCAATACTGTGCCAAGATAGAGAATCAAGGACTATATTGAGCAAAAGGAAAGCTAGAAAACGCCGTGCAGATTACATTTTTAGGGACGAGTTCCGGTGTACCCACAAGATCACGCAATGTTTCCAGCGTGGCACTGAGGTTGCCACAACGGGCAGAATTGTGGTTATTTGACTGTGGAGAGGGAACTCAGCATCAAATCTTGCGAAGTGACTTAAAAGTTAGCCAACTATCCCGAATTTTTGTCACCCATATGCACGGTGATCATATTTTTGGCTTAATGGGATTGCTGGCTAGTTGCGGTTTAGCAGGTAATGTAGATAAAATTGATATTTATGGTCCATCGGGATTAAACGAATACTTACAAGCTGCTTCCCGATACTCTCATACCCATTTTTCTTACCCCATAAAAGTGCATACTGTTCAACCGGGGGTAATTTATGAAAATGATGAATTTACTGTTAGCTGTGGTCTTTTACATCACCGCATTCCTGCCTTTGGCTACCGCATAGCTGAAAAAGATAGAACCGGACGTTTTGATATAGACAAAGCTAAAACCTTAGAAATTCCTTCCGGTCCAGTTTATGGAAAACTCAAGCGCGGTGAAACAGTCACCCTCGAAGACGGAAGAGTCATTAATGGTGCTGAATTATGTGGACCCATAGAAATTGGGCGCAAAATCGCTTATTGTACAGATACAGTGTATTGTGATAGTGCGGTGCAATTAGCACAAGATGCAGATGTATTAATTCATGAAGCAACTTTTGCTCATCAGGATTCAGAAATGGCTTTTCAGAGGCTACATTCCACAACCACAATGGCCGCGCAAACAGCATATGGTGCAGGAGTTCGCAAACTGATTATGACCCATTTCAGTCCTCGTTATGCTCCAGGTAATACTATTGAGTTAAAAGATTTACTTAAAGAAGCACGAGCAATTTTTCCGAAAACAATTATGGCTCATGATTTTATGGTTTATGATGTTCCTCGGAGACGAGAAATTGAGTTAAGTGCGATCGCTTAAATTTGCTATAATTTTGACTTATTCCTAATTTTTACCAACCTAAATTATGAGCAATATTCCCCAAATTGGGCAACCTGCACCGAATTTTTTGACCCCAGACCAAAACAATAATTTAGTCAATCTTGCTGATCTAAATCAGTGGATAGTTCTCTATTTTTATCCTAAAGATAATACACCTGGCTGCACCACCCAAGCTCAAGACTTTACAGAATTGTCCTCGGAATTTATCACATTGGGAGCAAATATAATCGGTGTTAGTCCTGATTCTGCCACATCTCATTGCAAATTTATAGACAAGTATAATTTATCAATTACCTTATTAACAGATCCTGAACGTCAATTAATAGAAGCCTATGGTGCATGGCGTTTAAAGAAGTTTATGGGTAAGGAATACATGGGAGTTGCCCGTTCAACTTTTCTGATTTCACCTGATAAAATCATCGCTTACGCTTGGCCTAATGTCAAAACTAAAGGTCATGCCGAAGCTGTACTCAAAAAAATTAAGGAATTAGCAGCTATTTAACCTTTTATAGTCCGATAATCGGACTATCTGGATATAATTGCAAGTTTCTAAATGTTAATTAATTTAAAGTTTTCTTGACCGAATTCTATTAATGAAATAATATTACCATTCAAACCTTATACAATAGAAATATCAATTCTATTATTTGTATTATGGTTCAAGTCATCCAAGCGCAAAATGTAGGTATTGCTTATTTAGAAGAAAGATTCAGTTTAGAACAAACTGATAATGAAGCTTTCTTCACTGAATGGTGGGAAAATTTACCAGAAATCTCTGATTTAGAAAAACAATATCTAGATAGAGTAAAATCTCATTTTCTCCGGTTAGTTAAACATCCTCCTTTATCGGAAGCAACAGTAAAATTAGTAGTTTTATCTCCCTTACTCAGTTTAGCTGGATTTTATGATGAACCTTTCTTTATTAGAAGTGAATCATCAATGGAAATTACTGTAGAAGATGAAGAAACAATTATCAGAGGCAGAATTGATGTTTTAGTGATTCAGCAACAATTATGGTTATTAGTAATTGAATCTAAACGAAGTGCTTTTTCGCTTTCAGAAGCCATACCTCAAGCACTTACTTATATGCTGAGTAATCCTCATCCTCCAAAACCTGTGTTTGGATTGGTAATGAATGGAAGTGATTTTATTTTTCTAAAAATCTCACAAATCAATCAACCCCAATATAGTTTATCTGATCAATTTACACTTTGGAAGCGAGAAAACGAACTTTATCAAGTTTTCCGCATCTTAAAAAAACTAGGTCAAATTTTGAATTAACTCTGAATTAATTATGTCCAGTCGTCCTATCTACCTTGATTGTCATGCTACTACCCCCGTTGATGAAAGGGTAATGGCTGCAATGATTCCCTACTTTACAGAAAAGTTTGGTAATGCGGCTAGTATTAGTCATATTTACGGTTGGGAATCAGAAGCTGCTATTAGACAAACACGGGAAATTTTAGCAGCAGCAATTAACGCAACACCCGAAGAAATTGTTTTTACCAGTGGGGCAACGGAAGCAAATAATTTAGCTATTAAAGGTATTGCCGAAGCTTATTTCCAAAAAGGTCAACATATTGTGACTATTGCCACGGAACATAAAGCAGTTTTAGATCCTTGTGAATATTTAAAAAGTCTCGGTTTTGAAATCACAGTTTTATCTGTGCAAAAAGATGGATTAATTGATTTAAATCAGTTAGAAAAAGCTTTACGTCATGATACAATTTTAGTATCAGTCATGGCTGCAAATAATGAAATTGGGGTTTTACAACCAATAGCCGAAATTGGGGAAATGTGCCGACAAAGACAAATTATTTTGCATACAGACGCAGCCCAAGCTATTGGTAAAATCTCCTTAGATGTGGAAGAGATGAATATTGATTTAATGTCTCTCACCGCACATAAAGTCTATGGTCCAAAAGGAATTGGGGCTTTATATGTCCGCAGACGTAACCCTCGAGTCAAACTTGCTTCCCAACAACATGGGGGAGGACATGAAAGAGGAATGCGTTCGGGGACGTTATATACACCGCAAATTGTTGGTTTTGGGAAAGCTGTAGAAATTGCCATAGCCGAACAAGAAACAGAAAATCAACGATTAATAGAATTAAGAGAAAGATTGTGGAAACAGTTATCTAGTTTAGGAGGAATTTATTTAAATGGACATCCTCAAAACCGATTAGCAGGAAACTTAAATATTAGTGTTGAAGGTGTAGACGGTGCAGCACTTTCTTTAGGTTTACAATCATTAGTAGCTGTATCTTCCGGTTCTGCTTGTTCTTCTAATAATGTTGCCCCTTCTTATGTGTTGAAAGCTTTGAGACATTCAGATAAATTAGCTTATGCTTCGGTGCGGTTTGGGATTGGGAGATTTAATACAGTTGAGGAAATTGATCAAGTTGCCCAACAGGTAATTTCTACTGTTCAAGGATTAAGAAGTGCGGCAGTTGTGAGTAGTCGTTAGTTTTTATGAGGTAGAAGATAAATTGAAATTTAACAATAGTCAATTTATTCTCTACCAAATCTGATGTAAATCTTAAACAAAGAACGAGAACGAATTTTATATTTAGCAATTCCTATAGCGGTATGCACTTGAATGAGATAGATCATAAGCCCCCTCCTCGCTTGCGGGGAGGGGGTTGGGGGTGGGGTTCTTGTATCTCACTCAACCAAGAACCGCTATATTATTAGTCATAATGATATGTATGTACAGGAGAGAATAATCAATAAATCTACTTCAACTTTATAAACTAATCTATGTTCATCTGTAATCCGTCTTGACCAGTAACCTTGTAATTCATATTTTAGTGGTTCTGGTTTACCTATACCAGAAAATGGTTCTCTTTGGATATCTTTAATTAGTTCTAGGATTGTCTTAAAGATTTTTTTATCTTCCTTTCCTCACTCTCACTCCCCTAATTGTTCAAAATTTGTCATGGGAGAGAAAACTTATTTAACTATGATACGGCTGTGGAAGATATGCGGAAAAATTTCTTCTTTAACCAGAAAGATACACTCACCAAACTAATTAAAACTGGAACTTCTACCAAAGGTCCAATGACAGCAGCAAAAGCCACACCAGATTTAATCCCAAATACAGAAATAGCTACGGCTATTGCTAATTCAAAATTATTACCAGCAGCAGTAAATGCCACACTAGCAGCTTTTGCATAGTCAGCTTTAATTTTCCATGCTAGGTAAAAACTACTGAAAAACATCAATAGAAAGTAGATAATTAGGGGAATGGCAATGCGGACAACATCCAGAGGAATTTGCACAATCAAATTTCCCTTTAAACTAAACATTACCATGATTGTAAATAAGAGAGCAATTAAAGTAATCGGACTTATTATTGGAATAAACTGCTGATGATACCACTCTTTACCTTTAGATTTCACTAAAATAACGCGAGTCATAAATCCAGCCAGAAAAGGAATACCCAAATAGATAAAAACACTTTTGGCAATTTCTCCAATACTGATATTTACAATAGTTCCTTGTAAGCCAAATAAAGGTGGCAAAACAGAAAGAAAAAACCAAGCATAAACGCTGTAAAAGAAAACTTGAAAAATACTATTAAAAGCAACTAATCCGGCTGTATATTCAGTGTCTCCCTTAGCTAAATCACTCCAAACAATTACCATAGCAATACAAGGGGCTATTCCTACCATAATTAACCCAGTCATATACTCAGGTTTATCGCGTAAAAAAAGAATGGCTAGTGTAAACATTACTATTGGGGCAATTATCCAAGTTAACGATAATGATAATCCGAGAATTTTTAGGTTACGAAATACATCTCCTAATTCTTCATATTTTACCTTTGCTAAAGCTGGGTACATCATCAAAATTAAACCAATGGCAATGGGGATATTAGTAGTTCCTACTTGAAAATGATTGATGAAAACTTCTACTCTGGGGAAAAAATATCCTAAACCGACTCCAATTGCCATTGCAATAAATATCCACAATGTCAAAAAGCTATCAAGAAAAGAAAGGCGTTTGATAGTCGGTTTTTTAGTTATATATTTCACTTAATTAACCTCTATAAGTTTAATTTCAGATTCCCGACTTCTTTAAGAAGTCGGGGGATCTTGTTATTATTGTGTATTTATTACAAATTAGTATTTGGGTAAGAGGCAAAAACTGTCACTGATTGCCCATTACTATATTAAAACTCAAATAGATTTTTGATTCATCCAACTACGGTAGGATATACCTGTTTCTATGGCATATCTTTAGACTAATAAATATTACTCTCCGTCTCCAGCTTTCCAAGCTATAGATTTACTAGGTTGAGGATTAGGTAACTTCAGAGAAACTAAACCTGCTGCTAATACAAAAAACATTGATGTCCACAGACAACCAACTAGTCCAAATATTTGATAAACTAAGCCAGATAACACCGTCCCCACAAGACGACCACCGGAGTTTGCCATATAGTAAAAACCTACATTTAAGGCAACTTTGTCATCATCAGTAAATGCTAAAACCAGATAGGAATGAACAGCAGAATTAAAAGCAAATACGACACCAAAAACGAGAAGTCCAGCAATAATTACGATATTAGCAGGTAAACCTAATTGTAATGCCAGAGCGATCGCACCAGGAACAGCCATTAAAGTAAATGTCCAAAAGCGAATAGTCTGAGATTGGGGTGGACGTCCAGAACCAAACCGCTGTATGAGTGTTGGTGCTAAAAACTGAATTATGCCATAACCAATTACCCAACAAGCCAAAAACCCTCCCACTTGATAAAAAGACCAGCCTAAAGTCTGCCGTAAAAACACTGGTAAAGCTACAACAAACCATACATCTCTAGACCCAAATAAAAAGAATCGTGCCGCCGAGAGAATATTGATTTCTGCGCTTTTAGAAAAAAGTTGGCTAAATTTGACCTTTTTCTTAATTTTCCCCATACCTTTAGGCAGCATTAACCCAGAAAACATAATTACAGAAAGTCCTCCAGCCATAATCCACAGAGAATTAATAAAGCCAACAGAACTGAGAAGGGCGCTACCAATAAAGAAACCGACACCTTTCAAAGCATTCTTAGAACCTGTCAGCACCGCCACCCACTTAAACAAAGAAGATTGAGCATCTTGAGGCACAACCAAGCGAATGGCGCTTTTAGAACTCATCTTGGTTAAGTCCTTAGCAATTCCCGAAAATGCCTGTGCAACCATCACATAGAGGACTGCAAGCCACTGCGCCCAACCTGGATTAAGAAAAGACAGCATGATTAAGGAAAACACCTGCAACCCAATACCAGTGTAAAGAGTCACCTTTAAACCAAACTGAGAACCAATCCAACCGCCGAGAAAGTTTGTAACAACTCCAAATACCTCGTAAAACAGGAACAGAGAAGCAATTTGAATGGGTGTATAACCAATTTTATTAAAATAGAGCAACACCAACATTCTCAAAGCTCCATCAGTCAAGGTGAACCCCCAGTATGCCAGTGTCACCAGAACATAATTCTTGAAATTAGAATTAGAAGCAGTAGTAGAAGCCATAATTAAAAATTCAAAATCGTAAATATATTAGGAGTCAAAAAACAGGATTCAGGAATTAAAGAAATGGGGTAAATCAAATACCCCATATCATTATTTATGCAAACTTAAAGCCACCTTTCGGGCTAATTCCACCATGCGATTTGCATAACCCCATTCATTGTCATACCACGCCAAGATTTTCACTTGGGTTTCATTGACAACCATTGTAGAAAGGGCATCAATAATCGAAGAACGAGGATCATCTTTATAATCAATAGATACTAAAGGACGTTCTTCATAACCCAAAATTCCCTTTAATGGTTCTTGCTCTGATGCAGCTTTTAATAAACCATTAATTTCTGCAATTGTTGTTGGTCGGACTACTTCAAATACACAATCTGTTAGAGAAGCATTTAACAAAGGTACACGCACTGCTAAACCATTTAATTTACCATTCAATTCTGGATAAATTAACCCAATAGCTGTTGCTGAACCTGTGCTAGTCGGAATTAATGACATACTTGTGGCTCTAGCGCGACGCAAATCTTTATGAGGTGCATCTACTATAGTTTGAGTATTAGTATTATCATGAATTGTAGTAATTACTCCATGCTTAATTCCTAAGCCTTCATGAATTACTTTTACGACTGGGGCTAAACAATTGGTAGTACAAGAAGCTGCTGTTAATAAATGATGTTTGTCAGATTCGTAGAGGTCATCATTTACGCCCATGACAATATTTAAAGCCTCTTCTTTCACAGGTGCGGCAACAATTACTTTTTGCACACCTCTTTTAAAATAAGGGTCAAGGGTAGCAGGTGTTCTAAACTTACCAGAACATTCCAAAACTATATCAACACCAAAGTCTTCCCAAGCAACTTCACTCGGTTGAGAATGTTCAGTAAAACTTAGGGATTTACCATCAATAACAACTTGGTTTTCTATAGATTCTACTTCTGGTTGCCAACGTCCATGTACAGAATCAAATTTGAGTAAATGTGCTGCTGCTTCTGTCCCACCTTTAGTTTCATTAATGTGGACAAATTCTATTTCTGTCCAATTCCAAGCCACACGGAGTGCCAACCGTCCTATGCGGCCAAATCCATTTATTCCTACTCTAATTGTCATGATTTCTATTAATTACTAAAATTGCTTTTGTTTGCGTAACAATTGCCCAAGAGTCAGGTTAAACTCAGATTTGCCACCAAATACTGTTCCGGCTTTACCCTTATATAAGTGGATAGAGTCAAGTTTGTAAGCTTCCTCTGATAAAGGCACATAGCCAACAGAAACTGCTGTTTTTCCAGCATTTTTAATGTAGAAATCTGCAAAATTATACACCAAAGTTTTGTTTTTATTAGACCGAAGATTGACGTATATGAATAGAGGTCGAGAAAGCGGTTGATATTTGGCTTTTTCTACTGTTTCTGGTGATGGTAAAACAGCACCTTTACCACTATTAACTGCTACAACTTTTAGCTTATCTTTGTTTTCTTCGTAGTAAGCATAACCAAAATAACCCAAACCATTAGGATCTTTATTAACACCAGAAACTAAAATTTCATCATTTTCACTGGCTGTGTAATCTTTGCGGCTGGCTTTGGCTTTACCGACAATTGCTTCAGTAAAATAATCATAAGTTCCAGATTTGCCACCAGGACCATATAATTTAATTGGGCGGTCTGGCCAAGAAGCGCGGACTTGATTCCATTTTGTAATTTTTCCTTCAGCCGCAGGTTCCCATATTTTTTTCAATTCGGCTACTGTAATGTCTTTTGCCCAAGTGTTTTGGGGGTTAACAGCAACGGTTATGGCATCAAAAGCTATGGGTAATTCCATATAGCTTACGCCATTTTTTTTACAAGCTGCCATTTCTGACTGGTTAATTGGTCGAGAAGCATTACTGATATCTGTTTTACCAGCACAAAATTTTTCAAACCCACCACTAGTACCCGAAATATTTACTTGTATTTGACTATTATTTTTAAGGTTTGATTGGTATGTTTTGGCTATAGCCTGGGTAATGGGATATACGGTACTAGAACCATCTACTTTGATAATTGTGTCAGTGGTAGAGTTAGTAACTTTTGTCGCTTCAGTTGGTTGTTGAATATTTTGGGAAAAACCAGACGTATTTGTCAAACTGGTTGTCAATGCTAATATTCCGAGGTTAAAGATTAATTTGGTTGCTGTTTTATTCACTGATTTAACCTGTATAATTAGTGAGCAGAGTATTTGTCCTATGTACTTGTTATTTCAGAAAAAGTTTATATGTCAATATTCACTTTACCATTAGATAAAACAATTAATCAAAAAAAATTGATGTATTGTTTATAGATAGCAATAAGAATGTTTTTAGCCGCTTGCTAGTCTCCAGTATCAGAAGATATTTGTTCACAAACCGCAATCGGAGTAGCAGGTTTTGGACTAAAGTTAAGTAAAAGCTTTTTCCTCGCGTGGAGAATCACAATTGTGAAGTTACAGCGACCAATATTAGTGGGAGGACTAGGACTATCGTTCTCCCTGTGGATGTTAGAGAGTTGGCATGATTCAATAGTTCAAGTGGGAGAATTTGGACTCTTGAGTGCTTTAGCTGTCGGTGGGGGTTTGTGGTTATTCAACAAAAATCAGCCCCAATTAGGTGAACAGCTAAATGATATGTTTGTAGATAGAGCATCTGTGAATAAAGCGATCGCTCAAACTGAAGTAATAATTAATCAACTGGTTCAAGAAGCAGATACTCATCCTGCTTTAGAAATTCTCCGGGAAAACCTGGCTAAATTACCTTTAGAACTAGATAGAAAGGAAATTGCCGTTGGGGTTACTGGTGGAAAATCTGTAGGTAAAAGTACGATTATTGAAGTTATAAAAAATGCCCAGACGTTTCCAGGAATGTCTTTACATTTTGCGGAAACAGCGCCTTTATTTGCGGTAGTTGGTGAAAATTCTGATGTTGTCACTTTATCAGAAATGCAGAAATCTGATTTTGTCTTATTTCTGACCAACGGTGATTTAACAGATTCAGAATTTCAGGTTTTACAACAACTAAAAGCCGTAAAACAACCGATATTACTGGTTTTCAACAAACAAGATCAGTATCAGCCAGAAGAACGCGCTACAGTTTTACAATCATTAAAGCAGCGCATTGGTGCAAATGTAGTTGCGACTGCGGCTTCTCCCGTAGCTGTGAAAGTGCGAAAACATCAAGAAGATGGTTCTTTCCAAGAATGGATGGAACAACCAACGCCAGATATCCAGCAGTTGACACAACAATTAACGGAAGTTGTGGGACAGCAAGGAGAACAGCTAGTTTGTAATACCACCAACCGCAAAGTATTATTACTGAAAGCTGAGGCTAAAAATTGTTTAAATGGCGTGAGACGCGATCGCTCTACACCGTTTATAGAACAATATCAATGGATTGCAGCAGCAGCAGCTTTCGCTAATCCCGTACCTGCTTTGGATATTCTAGCAACTGCGGCGATTACTGCTCAAATGGTCATAGATTTGGGTAATATTTATCAGCAGAAAATCTCCTTAGAACAGGCGCAACAAGTAGCCGGAACTATGGGAAGCTTGATGTTGAAATTAGGTTTAGTAGAACTTTCGACTAGGGCTGTAACGAGTATTCTTAAAACTAACGTTGCTACCTTTGTCGCTGGGGGAGTGGTAGAGGGAGTTAGTGCTGCTTACCTCACAAGAGTAGCTGGATTAAGTTTAGTGGCATATTTTGAACAGCAAGAAATTGCTTTAGAATCTGGAAGTGCTTTAAATCTCGACAAACTGCGTCAAGTTTTGCAAACTGTATTCCAGCAAAATCAGAAAATGGCTGTTTTAGAAGCTTTTGTGAAACAAGGTGTGAAACGGTTGTTACCAGAAGCAAAGCCAGTAGAAGTTGTGGTTTAATTTTCCATCTCCCCGATTTCTCTAAGAAGTCGGGGATTTTAGCAATGATATATTTAAATTAATCTCTGCGGTATCTACTAACAAGGTATGATTATTTGGCAATCAGGGCAAGAAATTAATAACGGTAGATTTATCATTCAAGGTAAACCCTTGGGTAGCGGTGGTTTTGGAACTACTTATAAAGCCTTAGAACCCAGCACGGGGAAATTATACGCCATTAAAACCCTCAACCAGCAAATGCAATTGCGAGAGGACTTTG
>JBAXRM010000082.1:0-18952 GCA_037131225.1 Nostocales cyanobacterium ELA583
ATCGTTTTAGTTAAATCTGGACAATCTGATAAAACGACAAGATTTTCAACTCACAAAAGGCGTATAAGATACATTATATCCCCTAAAAGCGATTCCACTTATGTCCAAGTCGGACGTTACGACCTCCCTGAACCTACCGCCATTGTCTTCAACAATCAAACTTTAGCTAATAACTCCCGGTTCGCCCATTTAAAATCGAGTTACAAAAAAGCTGAACAATTTAATCAGGGTTTTCGGCTTTGATAAAAATGTACTACCCTACAGACTTTATGCGATAGCGAAGCGCTGCTGCAAGCAGTTCGCATAAAAATAGAGTTTTAGCGCCGGATGTGGTAGTTCAAGCTAAATTTCGGGAAATCGCTAAAACCATTACGACACCTGGATTTCTTGTTTTTTTGGCAATTTCTCTAACTCCAAAAAAAATGAGCGAACCGGGAGTAATAACAAAAACTCAATATTATTGTACTAAATTACACTTAAGTTATTAGCTCGGAAATTATGTTCTGGGCTTTTATTTTTCTTAACCAAGCAAACTTAATCATTCGATAATCTTGTCTAAACCATTTGTAAATCATAGCCATCTATTCTATTTAATAGATCACATAAGTTTTTTTCTATATCTAGAAAAAATTTTTGAGATCACGTAATATTTAGGTATAAACATGGCTAGAAATATCATTGTCTTTGTTGCTGATGGGTTACGTCCCGGTTCAGTCCATGTAAGAGATACATCAACGCTATATAGTGTTAACTATACAAATAGTCACTCACTTTTCCCCACATTTACAACTCCTAACGCTTCAGCGATCAGTTTGACTTTGTGGGTCTACTAAGGATTTTATATCCTTCAATAAGTTTGGCAATTTTGTTTCTATCCCCTTGCGTCCACTTCGGTCGAAACCATCAATAATCGGCTGACCACTCTCCAATTCCTGCATTCCTTTCCTGATGGTTCGTCTATTCCATCCTAACTCCCATTCTACTAAAGTCTGTCCTCCTATTCCTCCTATTCCCAATCCTTTGACTACTTCTGCCATGAATTGTCTTCGGTCGCTTCCTTTGAGTTTTTTGGCTGTTTTTATGTACAGAGATTTTAGGTTCTCCGTGAGTTCAATGATAGATTTTGGACGCATGAGGTCAAATGCACACTTAAATTATCTTCTCTTATTATAGGATCAATTATTCTATGGAGTTCTCTAAGTAAGTATTTTCAGAAGTCAGGAGTCAGAATGAAGAAGGAAGAAGGAAGAAGGAAGGAAGAGAAGGGTTTGGTAATGAGTCCTCAAGTTTACCTGTTTTTTTTAGTGAAAATGCAAGAGTTTTCAATATGTTGGCTCGATAATCTGGCACTTGTTTGTTGATAAAACTCTGTAAACTTTTATCTATCAACGCTTTTGCTTTCTTTTATGCAAGCTCTACATAGATATTAAAAACGCACAAAAGTTATAGTTATACAAGAATAATTGATGATAGTCAGATTTTAGAAGCCACCGGAAGTGGGAAAATAAAATTATGGCAAAAGAAGACCTAGAGAGGAAAAGCCGATAGTATGCACTTGAGTGAAATTACCCATCCTAACCAGTTGCATGGTTTGTCAATTCGGCAGTTGCAACAAATTGCTCGTCAAATTCGTGAGAAGCACCTACAAACCGTAGCAGCCTTTGGAGGGCATTTAGGTCCGGGCTTGGGAGTTGTAGAATTAACCCTAGGGCTTTACCAAACCCTGGATTTAGATCGAGATAAGGTGACATGGGATGTTGGACATCAAGCTTATCCTCATAAATTAATTACCGGACGCTACAGTAACTTTGACACTCTCCGCCAAAAAGACGGCGTTGCAGGTTATCTCAAACGTGGTGAAAATAAATTTGATCATTTTGGTGCGGGACACGCTTCTACGAGTATTTCCGCTGCCTTGGGAATGGCTTTAGCCCGCGATTTAAAAGGGGAAAAATTTAAAACCGTTGCGGTGATTGGTGATGGTGCTTTAACTGGGGGTATGGCACTAGAAGCTATTAACCACGCTGGACACCTTCCCAAAACTAATCTGCTGGTGGTTCTCAATGACAATGAGATGTCTATTTCTCCCAATGTAGGGGCGATTCCTCGTTATCTGAATAAAATGCGCCTGAGTCCACCGGTGCAGTTTCTCTCGGAGGGCATTGAGGAACAATTAAAACATCTGCCTTTCCTTGGTGAGTCTATCTCTCCAGAACTGGAACGCATTAAAGAAGGCATGAAGCGGTTAGCAGTTCCTAAGGTCGGGGCTGTTTTTGAAGAACTGGGCTTCACCTATATGGGGCCAGTTGATGGGCATAATTTGGAAGAATTAATTACTACATTCCAACAGGCACATCAAATTACTGGTCCTGTTTTGGTTCATGTGGTGACAACTAAAGGTAAAGGTTATGAAATAGCGGAAAAAGATCAAGTTGGCTATCATGCCCAAACTCCCTTTAATTTAACCACTGGTAAGGCGATTCCTTCGAGTAAACCTAAACCCCCTGCTTACGCTAAGGTCTTCTCCCATACTCTAGTGACACTGGCTGAACAAAATCCTAAAATTGTGGGGATTACAGCGGCCATGGCTACTGGTACGGGCTTAGATAAACTCCAAGCTAAACTACCCAATCAATATATTGATGTGGGAATTGCTGAACAACACGCCATTACCTTAGCCGCAGGTTTAGCCTGTGAGGGAATGCGTCCAGTTGCTGCTATTTATTCTACTTTCCTACAACGGGCTTTTGACCAAATTATTCACGATGTTTGTATTCAAAACCTCCCCGTCTTCTTCTGTTTAGATCGGGCAGGGATTGTGGGTGCAGATGGTCCTACTCACCAAGGGATGTATGATATTGCTTATCTGCGGTTTATTCCCAATATGGTGGTAATGGCGCCCAAGGATGAAGCGGAATTACAACGGATGGTTGTAACTGGGATTAATCACACCAGTGGACCCATTTCTATGCGTTTCCCTCGTGGTAATGGTCACGGTGTCCCTTTGATGGAAGAAGGTTGGGAAGCTTTGGAAATCGGTAAAGGGGAAATTCTCCGTCAAGGTGATGATGTGTTAATCCTTGGTTATGGAACTATGGTTTACCCAGCTATGCAAGCGGCGGAAATTCTCAGCGAACATGGTATTGAAGCTACTGTAATTAATGCCCGTTTTGTTAAACCTTTAGACACTGATTTAATTTTACCTTTGGCGAAGCAAATCGGCCGAGTTGTGACTTTGGAAGAAGGTTGTTTAATGGGTGGCTTTGGTTCTGCTGTGGCTGAGGCTTTACTTGATGCTGATATTGTTGTTCCTGTGAAGCGCATTGGTGTACCTGATATTTTGGTAGAACACGCTACGCCTGATCAATCTTTTGCAGCGTTAGGTTTAAGTAGTCCACAAATTGCCCAGACTGTTTTACAAGCTTTCTTTAAGAAGGAATTAGCTGTTGTGAAATAGTTTTTATTGTCTGAATCAGGATTTACAGGATTTAAGGATTTTCAGGATTTATTTTTTTGATTCTATTCTGTTCATCTTTTTAATTTTGGACTTCGTGATTCAGACATCATTTAAAAAAGAGTTGTCAGTAACTCAGGGCTAAAGCCACTGAGCTTGTAAGAGTAATCAAGCAAGCTATACTGACCAGACCACCCTGAGCGACTTGCCCTGACTTGTGCCGAGCGAAGTCGAGGTAGCGATGTCGAAGGGTAGTCGTTATTGGAGATTAAAATCCCTTGAGCCGCGGCTGGTGCGCCATGTCGATAGCGTAGCGTGGCGTTAGCCATACCATCCCTCTCAGCCCTAAAGGGATGGTTCCTGAGCTTGTCGAAGGACTGAGTTTCCCACTTCCCACGAGATAAAACTCAAGTTAAACAATCATCAACTCTGGCAAGATTTTACTGAAATATTCAAAAATGTAGATATTGATACAACTATAAAAGAACATCTAGAATTATGTGATTATAAATTCTCTTTGATTTCTACTTCCATAACCACATAGACTTAATTCCCTCCAGTCGTTTTAGCAATTTGAGGATCTAAAACGATACGTACACCAGTTATATCTACATGATAAGTCCATGATTGACTTTTGACTTTGACAATTACTTCCCAACCTTTAATAGGATCAAATATTTGAGCGCAAACTTCACCAAAATTAAACACACAGGAGTTACTAAAAGTTTTCTGGGTTGATTGGGTAATTTTCAAGTATTTTACTGCTAGAATGGAACGTTTAGACGCATCACTTAAAACCAAGTTAGCAATTTTTTTCGGTAATTTATTACTGCTAATTTTCGGATCTAACAGAATTTGTGAACCAGATTTATTAACATGATAAGTCCAGACTTTTTCTTTTACCTGTACAAATACAATCCAACCAGGAGTAGGATTATATTCCTTTGTGCAAATTTCCCCAAATTTGAAAACACAGGAATTTCCAAAGTTTGTAGATGTCACTTGCGTAATTTGCAAATTAGGAATTTTTACCCCAGAAATGCCAGAAGCATCCCTTAGCAATGCTTGCGAAATAGATTGAGGTAAAGTATTTTGGTTTAACTGTGACTGTTCTGGATTTTTTGCATTTGCAGATGTACTATTTTTAGTCCCACCTAAACCACAACCTAATAAGCTTGTGATCATAAAAACTAAAACAAAGATTTGCGGAAAACTGCGGTTAATGTACAATCGGGAAACTAGGCTAGTAATTAATTTCATAGCGATATAAATTTGATAATTAAATTATTTTAGCTTATTAAACTGGATTAAATTGAATTTATCTAACTAAGACAAAAATAAACTGGATGAATTGGCAGAATGTTCAAAATATTACAGCATTCAACTTTTTAGTAAGGGTGAGATATCTGATGTATAAGAGATACCAGATATCTCCTATCTACCTGCGGAAATAACCAATCAATATTTAATTAATTAGAGTATATTGATATTATAGAGTATATAACATAATCGCAATCATGGAAGAAGGTTGAACTCTCGTTCGGATATGGGTGCAAATCCCATCTGCCAGACTCAGGTACAACTCCCGATTTTGACCAGATTTGTTATCTGGAGGGTGGAACTGGAAGACGCAATCATTTATTCCCGCGACATTAAACAAGGGTCGTGGCACGAGTCCAGGAAATCCGGTGGTTTATCCTGATTTACTACTTAAACAACAATTTAATTTATTTATTCATCAACTGTGGTATATAAGCACAGCAGCAAGGACAAGAAATATAAAAGAACTTGATTGCATAGGTAATACTAGCAACAACAGGATGTTAGTAAACAGCGTTGATATCTTGTGGTACAAGAATTATCCCCAGGTAGGAACTAACTGCACCCTGCCAGCGTCCATCTCTGCCATTAATAATTCTAAGGCTTCATAGTCAACATCAGAGATATGACCTAGCTTTGTTAATTCTGAGTTAATCTCATTTTCTATTTCTGGCGTTAATTTGCGGATATGTAGTGCTTTTTCTACCAACTGACGAATTACGTATCGAGTTTTCATAATAAATAAACCAAATTGCAGTTACTAGTCATTATCTAAGACAATGTTCGGTATAAAAGGTGATTTATACCTCTCTACCTTTGTGATTTAGATCACCACTAAACAAGCAAGGTCAGTTATTCAACTATTCTGTTTTTTGTCAACGACATGAGTAAGAATTAGGGCTGACAAATACAGAGGAATTTCACTGAAACCACATCCAATCCCAGCTTCAGCAATAGTAACTGCTATAGCCACAGATAATTAATCTGCATTCAGGATGCATAAGTAGATTGTTTTTTAACTTCCTAAAAAAAAATGTATATATAAATACAGTTTACCATGGACTTATAACAATCTTTAAATAAAGCTAGTCAAGTGATAAAGATTGCATAAAGAGACTTCAAACTTGTAGCCAAGTGAGAAGAAAAAGTTTATCTTCGAAAAAAGGGCAGACTTAAACTTATAACAGCTTATATGAAAATGTTACCATGTTAACAAATCTAACTTATCCCAAAATTCTCATAACTTTGTGCCTATCCTGCGGGATCTCCTTCGGAGATTGCGCGAAACCGAATTTATTTTGTCATGATTCTCAACGCTAAAATTATTTAACTGCGGTCAAAATTTCTAATTAATGCTAGTCTTGTGGTTGTTAGCTGTAATTTAGGGTAGCTAGAAGATAGCAAAGTGGCTGTTTTAGTTGAACAATTAATCACATCGGATATTTTAAAACCTGCCCGTTACCTGGGTAACGAGCGTTTAGCAGTTCATAAGCCTTGGGATACGGCAACAATCCGCTGGGTGCTGACATATCCAGAAGTTTATGAGATAGGGGCATCAAATTTAGGGCATATCATCTTATACAATATTTTGAATGCCCAACCGCGCCAGTTATGCGATCGCGCATACTTACCAGGAGAAGATTTAGCCGCCAAACTCCGCACCACGCAGACACCCCTGTTTGCAGTGGAATCTAAACGATGGTTGACAGAT
Source organism: Nostocales cyanobacterium ELA583 (assembly GCA_037131225.1). GTDB lineage: Bacteria > Cyanobacteriota > Cyanobacteriia > Cyanobacteriales > Nostocaceae > Dolichospermum. Next base: position 6,486 of record JBAXRM010000082.1, read on the forward strand.
TTCGATATTTTAGGCTTTAGTCTCAGTTATGAATTAGGCGCAACTAACATTTTAGAAATGTTGGATTTAGCAGGAATTCCTGTCACTAGAGAAGAACGGTTACAGGGAAATTACCCGCTGATATTTGCAGGTGGACAAACAGCAACATCTAACCCCGAACCCTATACAGATTTTTTCGATTTCATAGTTTTGGGAGATGGTGAAGAATTACTGCCCGAAATTGGCTTGGTTTTAGAAGAAGGGAAAAAATCAGGCTTGAATCGTCAAGAACTATTACTCGACTTGGCGCAAATTCCCGGTGTATATGTGCCACAGTTTTATGCAATGGGTGAAGGTGGGACTGTATATCCCCTGCGTTCAGATGTCCCCACAAGAGTTATCAGAAGAGTAGCCACACCTATTCCTGCCTATTCTATTGGCTTAGTTCCTTATGTAGAAACAGTTCACGATCGCCTCACCATTGAAATTCGTCGCGGTTGCACTCGTGGCTGTCGCTTTTGTCAACCAGGAATGTTGACTAGACCCGCGCGGGATGTTGAACCAGAAAAAGTGGTAGAAGCCATAGAAAAAGGCATGAGAGAAACTGGTTATAATGAGTTTTCTCTATTGTCTTTGAGTTGTTCCGATTATTTAGCCCTACCAGCAGTGGGGATGGAAATTAAAAATCGCTTAAAAAATGATAATATTTCCTTAACCTTACCCAGTCAAAGAGTAGATCGGTTTGATGAAAATATTGCCAATATCCTGGGAGGAACACGCCAAGGTAGCTTAACCTTTGCACCGGAAGCGGGTACTCAAAGAATGCGGGATATTGTCAATAAGGGTTTGACTAATGAAGAATTGTTAAGGGGAATAAAAACAGCTTGGTCACAGGGTTGGGATAAAATCAAGCTGTATTTCATGATTGGTTTACCCGGTGAAACAGATACCGATGTGATCGGAATTGTAGAAACGGTAAACTGGTTAAAGCAAGAATGTTGGGAAAAGGGGAGAAGATCACTGAATTTTACTTTAACCATTTCTAACTTTACTCCCAAACCCCATACACCCTTCCAATGGCATTCAGTCTCTACCACAGAATTTGCCAGAAAACAAAACCTACTGCGACAAGAATTTCGGGGGATGAAAAATGTGAAAGTAAATTTCACGGATTTTCGGATCTCCGCCATGGAAGACTTTATTGGTAGAGGCGATCGCACTTTGGGGAAAGTGTTACGGCGAGCGTGGGAACTGGGTGCAGGTATGGATTCTTGGTATGATAATGTAGATGCAGCATTTACAGCTTGGGGAACAGCTATAGACCAAGCCGGTCTAGACTGGAAATATCGTCAAGTCGAAAATGGCGAATGGAATTTGTTTGCTACTGACAACAAAGAACCAGCAACCCTATCACCTCTAGATATTCCCTTACCCTGGGATCATATTGATACTGGCATTGATAAAAAGTGGCTGCAAGACGACCTCCAACGCGCTCTAGAAGCGGCAATTGTCCCTGACTGCTCTTTTGAAGGTTGTTCCCATTGTGGAGTCTGTGGCACTGATTTCGGTCATAATATTGTTATGGCTGCACCACCCATTCCCAGCTTTGCCGGTGATTTTGTTCCCAACACCACCAAAGCCCAACGATTGCGAGTATGCTTTGGCAAACAAGGGGATATGGCTTTGGTAAGTCACTTAGATTTGATGCGCCTATTTGATCGAGCTATGCGCCGTGCCAGTTTACCAATCACATTCACAGGTGGTTTTCATCCTGGACCAAGGATTTCTTTAGCCAGTGCTTTAACTTTAGGCGCTACCAGTAACGGGGAAATTGTTGATTTTGAATTGACTCAACCAATGGATGTGGCAACTTTTCATGCCCAATTGGTTAAACAACTACCTACTGACATTCCTGTATATGATGTGGTAGAAATAGATATCAAGTCTCCTTCTGCTACCCAAGCCCTGGAAGCAGCCGAGTATTTACTCACAGTATCTACAGCCCAAAGCGAGATACAACTTGCACAATGGCAAGATTGGATTGAAATTATTCAAAATCAAGAGGAGATTTTATCGGCACATACAACCAAATCTGGTAAGCAACAATTAATAAATCTGCGCGATCGCCTGTGGGAGATAGAATTAGTATCAGTATCTCATCGAGAATTAGACTCAACAGCAGTGTTGCGTTATTTGGGTAGTTGTCGTCCTGACGGTGTGATCTTGCGTCCTGAGCAAATCTTGTCTATGCTAGAGACAGTTGCTCATGTAGAATTTCATCTCCTGCATATTCACCGCAATCGTCTAGTTATCGGATAATATCAAGTCTGATTAGACGCTGAAGATATAAGTAGATTGGGATAAAAAATAGGGAATAAACAGGGGACAGGAACAAGGTGAAATATTTCTTACCAATTACCTATTACCAATTGCCCATTACCAATTGATTTTTAGCAAGGTTGCGTTAGAATGATAGTCGAGAGAAATTTTCTAGTGCTGCATTGTATGACTTGATTCACTACCTGTCATATTTACAGGAGCGAAGGCCAAGATATAAGAGCGTAACATCTAAGATTGTATCCCAGACAAACTCTGCTGCTGATTACAAACCACTCTCTCTATAGCTACCTTGTGAATCAATCACTAACAATAGCTTTTGTTAACTTCTCCATTAATTGATACATTCTATCCCTTAAATAAGACTTGCTTTTATTGCGGGGTCTTATCCAATTGCTACAAATGGAAGTGTATTTAATTGTAAAAAATACCACTTAAGCATTGATAGAGATTACAACCCTGCGAAAATTCTTGTAAAGATGACCTAGTAACGCAAGGCGGAAGATTTACTTATAGTCAATTTACTTGAGTGAATGTTAACTTTGAAACAGATGTCTACGGATATCCAAAGTTTAAATAGCAGCGTATAGTATGGGAAATCAGCCAAGGTCGGTTGATGGAAGTGATTTAAACTATATGCAGCTATTCAGGAATAATCCGGCGTGTAAACGCAATCACAGTATTATTAGCTCTTCATAACTTTGTAGAGCTACTCAAATTGGAAATTTTCATTATTAGTAGCGTCTTGTAGCAGCGATCATTAGGACAAGCGGGATAACAGAGAACTTCCTTGTAATTCCTAGCGGTGCTGCCAATTTTTGAGGAAATTGAATGCCAAAACAAATTATCATCGCGGAGCAGCATCAAATTGCTGCTGTATTTTCGGAAGATCAAATACAAGAACTCGTTGTAGCTACGGGTCATCATCAAATTGGTGATATCTATTTAGGTGTAGTAGAAAATGTCTTACCTGGGATAGATGCGGCTTTTGTCAATATCGGTGATCCAGAACGCAACGGTTTTATTCACGTCACTGACTTGGGTCCATTGAGGCTAAAAAGAAGTGCAGCAGCAATTACAGAACTGTTGACACCACAGCAAAAAACCTTAGTACAGGTGATGAAAGAGCCAACCGGATCAAAAGGTCCCCGGCTCACAGGTAACATCACCTTACCTGGGCGTTATGTAGTGTTAATGCCCTATGGACGAGGTGTAAATTTATCTAGACGGATTAAAAGTGAAAATGAGCGGAACCGTCTGCGAGCTTTAGCAATTTTGGTGAAACCATCGGGCATGGGTTTGCTTGTACGTACAGAGGCAGAAGGTAAGCCAGAAGAGGCAATCATTGAAGATTTAGAAGTATTGCAAAAACAGTGGGAACTTGTTCAGCAAGAAGCTGTATCTTCCCGTGCGCCAGCCTTGCTCAATCGTGATGATGACTTTATTCAGCGCGTCCTTAGAGATATGTATGGTGGTGATGTGAATCGCATTGTTGTTGATTCCAGCACTGGCTTAAAACGGGTAAAGCAGTATTTACAAAACTGGAGTGGTGGACAGACACCGCAAGGATTGTTAATTGATCATCACCGCGATCGCTCACCCATTTTAGAATATTTCCGCATCAATGCGGCTGTCCGCGAAGCCTTAAGACCCAGAGTAGATTTACCATCAGGTGGTTATGTCATCATCCAACCAACAGAAGCATTAACCGTCATAGATGTTAACTCCGGTTCTTTCACCCGTTCTGCAACTGCTAGAGAAACAGTGTTGTGGACAAACTGTGAAGCAGCGGCGGAAATCGCGCGTCAGTTACGCTTGCGAAACATTGCCGGCGTAATTGTAGTTGATTTCATTGATATGGAATCCAGACGCGATCAAATGCAAGTGTTAGAACAATTTAACAAAGCTCTTAAAGCTGATAAAGCCCGTCCACAAATTGCCCAACTGACTGAATTAGGTTTAGTTGAACTTACCCGTAAGCGTCAAGGCCAAAACATTTATGAATTGTTTGGCGAACCTTGTCCTACTTGCGGCGGTTTAGGACATACCGTAAGATTACCGGGAGAAACAGAAAACCGTTTACCCATACCGGCTGCGGACATCCCAGAGCGGTTTGCATCCATACCGCAAAGGGAATCACGTCCAGTTACCCGTATCCCTGATATTGTTAGCGTCGCGCCAGCCATACCACGAGATACCTATGATGGCTTTGGAGATGGATTTGACAGCGAACCGGAATTTAGCTCCGCAAATCTAATTAATCATCCTAGCTATCAAGACTTAAATGATAGCAAGCGCCGGACTCGTACCCGTCGTAGCCGCATTGGTGTGAATGGTGCTAATGGTAAAGATGAAACCCACTTAACTAATAATCCTCTCAGTTTTGTTAATGATGCAGATTTAGATTTAGAAGAAACTGAAATACCAATACCAGAAATCTCCCCACCTACTATTAATAAATTAGGTTGGACAGAAAGGCCAGAAAGAGCCAAAGTCAAACTAGAACCAATTAAGGTAGAACCACCAGAGATTATTAATGTGGAAATGTCAGCAAAAGAACAAGATACTTATGCTGAAATGGGAATTTCTCCCTTACTCAAGTTAGATCGGGAGGGAAAAAGTACAAGATCGGTGATTATTAATGTTGTTCAACCAGGACAATCAGCTATTGAAGAAACTGAATTTGTCACCGAACCAATTGTTACTGAAAAAACAATTCCTGAAATTGTTACTATTAAACCACCGACACCAATATTTGAGCAAGAAGTAGAACCTTCTTTTCCACCATTAGCAATAGTCCCAGAGGAAAGAGAAACTGAAACAACAGTTGAAATAGAAACTGAAACTAATAATAGCTCTATTCCTAATCGTCGTCGTCGTCGTCGTTCATCAGCCTTAGATACAGATGGATTTTAGATTTTGGATTTTGGATGAGTAAAATTGGACTATGATTTATTTGATTTTTCTGATAAATAAATCATGAGACTCAAATAAATCATACAAATCAAAATTCTGACTGGTTTTATGGCAAAAAATAAACCTGCATCCTGGGATAATTCGAGTTGGTTAGAATTTTCTAGCTACTCAGATATGCAGGGTGCAGTTGCGGGTGTGGATGAGGTAGGCAGAGGCTGTTTATTTGGTCCTGTGGTGGCAGCGGCAGTTATATTACCAGTAGATGCCTTATCAATACTAATGATAGATAATATTAAGGACAGTAAAAAATTGTCTAGTTCTCGCAGAACTAAAATGGCTGCAAAAATTACGACTCTGGCTTTAGACTGGAGAATTGGTTATGCGACTACGGCGGAAATAGATGAGATAAATATTTTACAGGCGACTTTATTAGCAATGAAGCGTGCTGTCATGAAATTAAAGATTAAGCCTGAACTGTGTTTAATTGATGGTAATCAGTTGGTGAAGGATTTACCAATACCACAAGAAACTATTGTCAAGGGTGATGAAAAATCCCTGAATATTGCCGCAGCTAGTATCATGGCTAAAGTTTGGCGTGATGATTTGGTGCAGCGGTTAGCTTTAAAATATCCTTTGTATGATTTGGAAAACAATAAGGGTTATGGTAGCCAACGTCATTTACTAGCTCTCCAAAAATATGGATCTTCACCTTTACATCGTCGCTCTTTTCGTCCTTGTCAAACAACTTTGGATTTTTCGGTAACATGAGATCCAACAACAACAGTTCGCGGTATGAAGACAGTTCAAAATTCAAGATTGGTAATATGGTTTGCGCTATCAGGAATGCTATGATCAATCTTCGTATTACTAGCTTCTTGGATACCCCAATGCCGATAATCTTCTAGAAGGTGGTGTAATAATCTTTGTTTAATTGTTAACAACACACTTTTGAGTAATCCATTACCTGTGGTTTCTAAAATTGATTTGGGTGTAAAGGAAAATGGTTGCGGTATGTCTACCAAAACTTCTAAATCAGCTTTTCCTTGGAGGTGAGTTGCACCATTGAGTTCTACTGGTGACAAATAGCCTTTTAAATTGAGCGCAAATCTTTGGTTAATATACTCAAAACCCAGGATTTCACAACCGAGCGATCGCAAATAGATTGTACCACTAGCATCTGCCCAAACTCTCATATCTACAGTTGGTTGAATACTCAGTGACATAAAAGACAGAGGACGCATTTTCAACCGAAATACTTCATCAGAAAGTTGTTGAATTCTTGTATTATCAACTAGGGCATTTACCAAACGTTGCGGTTGACGTAAGTAGTGTTGAATAGGAATAGATTGCTGAGGAACGGAAATTTCCACCGATTGAGAGGCAATAAACTTAGTAACCATGAGCAAATTAAACCATTTGTTTTTCTATTGTAATATTTTTTAACAATTTAAATTGCTAAAAATAAAACTCTTAATTTATTATTCACCAAACTCGTCAAAATTAAACGTATGAATCGGAAAATCGCCTATTTGGGTCCACCAGGAACTTATACAGAACAAGCAGCTTTTTTCTATCTCAACTGGTTAAACAGCTATCAGGGAATTGCAGCGGCAACAAGTTGGGAACTATGTCCTTATCCCACTATTGCCAAGTCACTACAGGCTGTAACTGATCAAGAAGCTAAATTAGCTGTTGTTCCTGTGGAAAATTCTATTGAAGGTAGTGTTAACATTACATTAGATGGTTTATGGCAATTAGAGAGTTTAAAAATTCAATTAGCATTAGTTCTACCGATCAATCATACTTTGATTTCTTGTGCTAATAGCTTAGATAGTATTAAAATTGTTTATTCCCATCCACAGGCTTTAGCACAATGTCAGGAATGGTTAGCAAGATTTTTACCCAATAGCAAGTTAATTGCCGCTAACTCGAATGCAGAAGCTTTAGGACGACTTTCTCAAGAAATAACAACAGCAGCGATCGCTTCTAGTCGAGCCGCACAACTGTATAATTTACCTATTCTCGCTCAGGGAATTAATGATTATCCAGAAAACTGTACTCGGTTTTGGGTAGTTAGCACGGAGGAAAATCATCCTCTTGATTGTAGTCATACATCCCTAGCTTTCAGCGTACCAGCGAATCTACCAGGTGCATTAATGAAAGCATTAGAAGTATTTGCTCGTTTGGGGATTAACCTCAGTCGGATTGAATCCCGTCCCACAAAACGTTCTTTAGGAGAATATTTGTTTTATTTGGATATTGAAGCAGATGTCAATGCACCAATTATGAAATCTGCTTTAGAGGAATTACAAAATTATACAGAAATCTTGAAAATCTTTGGTAGCTATAGTGTGTTGCCAATTATTTCGGAAAAAGATTATAAATAGACCATGCAATAGTGTAAAAATATAGAGTATCTTTTCCCAATATCCATTATATTGCTGTTGAAAATGCCAAGTTTCCTGACTTCTATCTCAATGCAATTATCTGTATCGCCAAAACTTTGTCAACCTTTAAAAATTGTTGCCTTGGGAGATATAGCGGTATGCACTTGAATGAGATACATCATAAGCCCACTCCTCGCTTGCGGGGAGGGGGTTGGGGGTGAGGTTCTTGTATCTCACTCAACAAAAGAACCGCTATAGCTTAGTATATGGATACGGCGACCCAGAGAAAGGCGGTTGGATAGAACAACTGCGACGGTGGTGGATGTTACCGGACAGTGTGGGTCATGTGCTTTATAATTTGGGTGTAAGAGGCGAACTGCTTGCAGCAGCGCTTACGCTATCGCACACAGCAAATTGCCCACCGATTAGAAGCAGAATTTCGTCACCGGGGAGAAATCCGCAATCGTGTCCCTGACTTAATTATTTTATCTGTCGGTGTCAACGATACACCCCGATTAAGAAGTCCCAAGGGCAAAAATTATACAGATTTTAGTCAATTTGAACTAGAAATTGCCACATTATTAGATCAAGCCAAACAACTTTGTCCTGTGCTGTTTGTGGGGATAGTTCCCGTAGACGAAACGAAAATGCCTTTCCTTGATTGTTTATTCTACAATCACGCCGACCAATACAGCTATAAAGAAGCAACAAAGCAAGCTTGTGAACAAAGATAAGTTCCCTATTTAGATATTTTTGATCAATGGATGCAAAGAAATCAAGGATGGAGAAGCGCTCCGTAGGAATCGCATGACCAGTGATGGACTTCACCCCAATACCCTGGGTTATCAAGACTTATTAGAAGCAGTCCTTAACTGGAGAGAATTAGGACAATATCATTGTCAAGCCGACTATGGAGCAGAATTAAAAATTGGCAAGTAGTCATCAGTAAAAAAGAAGGCGTTGGTGAAAGAAGGTATGATTTTTTCGGGCTGCGCCCCGCTACGCTAACACGCAGAGGCGCAGAGTCACAGAGAGTAAGATTTTGAAATCATTGATTTTTCAATTTCATACTTCAGTATGGCTTCGCCACGCAGGCTATCAGCAATGCCAACAAGAAAAATAAATTTGTATGATCTGGAAAAGATTCTCGATTTCTCAGAAAAAGAAAAGTCGGGAATTTTGTATTTTTAGAGGATATTTTTGATTGAGAATTGATTTACAAATAGACATCTCCGGTCAAGACGTTCCATGGAAGGTCTCTACAGGGGTTTTAGGTCACGCATATTTCATTTTCACCAGATGTCTAATAATGTGTAGAAATCGGAAATGCAGATATGACATTTTTCCCAGTCCATGTAGCTATAATTGTTTCATGATCAGACTTAGAGACATCATGCACATCAAAAGCAATTTCTGTAAAAAATAACCGAGCATGAAATCGTAAAGGCCAAAAAATTAACCGATAGTTAAATTTACCTTTAAATTGATTAACTGGGTCACAAAAATAAATATTATTCGTGTATATTTGATATGAAATATCCTGCTCAAATAGTGTCGGTAAATCCTGTTGCAGAGTTGTAATTAACTGTTCTATTTGTAATTGAGGTTTCATGTAATTTGTATTTGGTAATCTGGATTACAAAATTTACGAAAAAAGCTACACAGCACTCTTACCATCAATTATTACCTATTACTCCTTGCCTATTCCCCATGACTTATTAATGAAAAGAAATATCAAGCTTGTGATTTAAATCAACATTTTTTAGCCAAATTGTGAGATAATAAATTCGTGAGGTAAAGAACAGACATAACTCCATTGTGAGAGGGGGAAATTTTATGAGACTTCAACTATTAGCCGCTTTGGCATTTGTAACTCCCCTGTTTCTAGCTAATTCAGTTCAAGCTGGCAACCAAAAAGACTTACAGAAACTTTTGTCAACCAGGGAATGTATTCAGTGTAACCTATCAGGACTCAACCTTAGTGGTGCTCATCTAATTGGTGCAGACTTACGAGGCGCAAATCTTCAAGGTGCTAACCTGACAAAAGCTAATTTAGAAGGTGCTGACCTAACTGGAGCAAACTTAGCAGGTGCAAATTTAACATCAGCCTTTGTTACCAATGTCAACTTAAAAAAAGCCAATTTAAACGGCGCAAACCTGAGCCTAGCAACCGTTAATGATTCTAACGTCTATCAAGCATCAATGGATAATATGAATATTACTGGTGCTGGTATATATAACACAGGAATAGGTATTGGTGGAGAAGATGGGGCTGCCTTTCCTGATTGGAAGTAAGCTAAACTGACATAAAATTAATTTTGTCTATAACCTCAAGTAAAATTTCATAAGAAAGCTAACTATAGACATCGCCAAAAATTAAATACACGTTCCATGAAACTCTTGTAGTAGTAGAGACGTTCCATGGAACGTCTCTACATTGATTTTCACAAGATGTCTAATTAAACAGTTGCTGCTTTCTTCAATACATCTACCTTATCAGTGCGTTCCCAAGGTAAATCCAAATCCGTTCTTCCCAAATGACCGTAAGCTGCAACGTCCTGATAAAAACGTCCGCCTCTTTCACTTGGTAAGTTACGTAAATTGAACACATGGATGATTCCCGCTGGTCGGAGTTCAAAGTTATCTTTGACTAAATCCAACAGAATTTCATCATCTACCTTACCCGTACCGAAAGTATCAACAAAGATACTCACAGGCCGCGCTACACCAATGGCATAACTTAGCTGTACTTCACATTTTTCAGCTAACCCAGCCGCAACAATATTTTTTGCCGCATAACGAGCCGCGTAAGCTGCGGAACGGTCTACTTTCGTGGGATCTTTACCGGAGAAAGCACCACCACCATGTCGAGAATAACCACCGTAGGTATCAACAATGATTTTCCGTCCTGTTAAACCGGAATCTCCTTGTGGTCCACCAATGACAAACTTACCAGTGGGGTTAACCAAAAACTTTGTTTCTTGACTTGGCTTAATAGCAATATCCCCAAATATAGGTTCTACTACTTCAGTCCACAGGTCAGCTTTAATCTTGGCCTGTACCCCAGCATCATCGGTAATATCGCCAATGGTAGCTGTGTGTTGGGTGGAAATTAAGATGGTGTCAATACCTACAGGTTTTCCATCTTCATAAACTATCGTAACTTGGGTTTTTCCGTCAGGACGCAGGTAAGGAAGAATACCAGCTTTGCGAACTCCCGCCAATCTCCGGGCAATGCGGTGTGCTAAACTGATAGGTAAAGGCATCAGTTCTGGGGTTTCGTTACAAGCAAAACCAAACATGATACCTTGATCACCGGCACCGATTTTATCGAATAGTTCCTCACTATCCTCAGTTCGAGCTTCTTGAGCAGTATTTACACCTTGAGCAATATCGGCTGATTGTTCATCCAAGGCGATTAAAATACTGGCACTGTTCGCAGAAAAGCCATTGTCAGCGTCCGTATAGCCAATTTCCGCAATTTTTTTACGGGCAAGATTGACATAATTAACATGAGCTTTAGTGGTAATTTCTCCGGTAATTAGCACCAAACCAGTATTAACTACAACTTCTGCTGCTACACGGCTATTGGGGTCTTCTGCCAATAGCGCGTCAATAATGGTATCCGAAATCTGATCACAGATTTTATCTGGATGACCTTCTGTAACTGACTCGGAAGTAAATAAATAGCGTCGAGACAAAGGAATTTCCTCCTGATAGATTCTTTTCACTAACGAAATACATTAGTTACTAATTTCTGAAATCATAACAATATTTATAGTTTTTGTAAGAAGTATCTTTTATTTATGTATTTTAAGGATTGGATGTATAGCAGGATGCAATAGTATGGACGGGCTTTCCCCAGTCCAGAAGTCAGCATCATTCATTAAACGCAGATAAACGCAGATAAACGCAGATGAAATACACTGGCGATTTTAGTTTTGCTCCTATTTTGAAATATTAAATTTTCCCCGGATCATTTATGATTCCTGTATATGAAATTAAGCAATTTTTTGATAGATAACATTAATTTTCGGTTGAGATTTATCTTGCTGTTGATTTGTTACCATTATTTCTACTTTTTGATCTAGTTTGATTAAATAACTTAATAAATGTTCAATCGTAAATTCTTTGAGGATACCGTTCGTTAAATTATTTACTTTTTCAATTTCTAAGCCTAAAATTTGTGCAGTTTGTTGGGGTGTGATTTGTTGCTGTTCTAAAATGTCAGCAATAACGGAAGCTAATTTAACTTTGGCTAGTTTTTCTTCTGCATTAGCAAATCCTAAATCTTGAAATATGTTGCCAGAACTGATTGTATAATCTAACATAATCTTTATCTCATGATTGTTGAATTTGTGAAATTTGGATTGCTGTTTGTAATCGCTGGTGAATTAAATCAATAGTTTGTTGAGGTGTTTTGATACCTTTTAACTGTTTTGATTGTATCATTAGTCATAATTTAGTTAATAAACAATTTTTCCTGTTTTATCTATTCAGTCTTCTTTGCCATTAATTATTCTTTTGCGAGTTCTTTAAATCTGTAATTGACTAATTTAAGCGACCCAATTCCCTTAATAAAATATTACGATTATTGATTGCTAGTTGATTATCTGGTCGAATACTGATTGCCTTTTCATAACATTTTAGTGCTTCTTCATATCTTTGTAACTTCTCTAGGGCAACACCTCGTTCATTCCAAACTAAATGATAGTCAGGTTTAATAGCAATAGCTTTATCGTAAGATGCGATCGCTTCTTCGTATTTTTGTATTTTTGTAACTTCTCTAAAGCAAAACCCACATTCAGCATGAGTAAATATACTCAAAATATTTTTCCCAGCAGGTTA
>JBAXRM010000083.1:0-18922 GCA_037131225.1 Nostocales cyanobacterium ELA583
AGAGGGTGTTTGATAGCGAAGCGTGGCGTTAGCCATAAAGTATTAAATAAAACCAATAATCTCCAAAAACCTAACCCCCCCTGCCCCCTTCCCTACGTTAGCGCAGCGTGCCGAAGGCTGGGAAGGGGGGTTTCAAAGCCTCTCTCCGCTTCGGGGAGAGGTTTGGAGAGGGGTTAATTTATACCTTGAAAACTTTTAAAACATCCTCTTAGCGAGTGTTTGTGTAGGTCGGGTTGAGCGAAGAGAAACCCGACGTATTTGTTGGGTTTCGTCTCTCAACCCAACCTACCAATCGAGGATTTTTTTAATTTGGCTACAGTATTGTTTTATATTAGACATTTCCGGTTTGGCATCAGAGGGCTTTCAAAGTTCCCATTATTGCCTGTAGACTAGAAAGAATATACTGTGGTGCAGATACCGATAATAAATATGTCGTTAAAAATAGATGGTGGATTATTTACTTATGATTTCATAGATAATCACGCAATTTTGGGTGTGCCAGTTGATGCTGACTTTAAAGAAATCCGTAAACGTTATTTGCAAATTGCTCGGAGATTGCATCCAGATAGTTCTACTGTAGGGGATGAATCAGACAAACAAAAAGCCAATCAATTGTTATCAAAGCTAGTTAATCCAGCTTATGAGAAGTTTTCTGTAGAACAGAATCGGGCTGAATATTTGTTTATTTTATCGCAAATGGGCAAGCGATTTGCACAGGAGCCAGGATCAATTAGCCTCAAGACAGAACTGTCCAGACAACTGTTAGCTGCACCTAATTTTAATATGTCCTATAGGAAAGCGATCGCTAAAATTGCCGAAACTCAATATGCAGATTTGCAACAAGCACAGACAATCATTGCTGAGGTTAGTGAGCTAAATCTAGTTTATCTGATGCGGGTGGCTGGACAGTCAATGAATAAGTCCGCACCTAGTCAACCTCAAGGTTCTGCCCCAAATTTACCACCAACTCTAACCTCACCACCCGAAGAAGAGTCAATCGTAGAACAATACCTGCGTCGCGCTCAAGTTTTATTAGAAAAAAACCAATTGTCCCTAGCCAAAGTAGAATTACAAGATGCCTTAAAGTTAGAACCGCGAAATAGTCATTGCCATAGTTTGATTGCAATGGTATATTTACGGCAAAATCAACTAAAAATGGCAAAAGTTCACTTTGATAACGCCCTGAAGTTAAATCCCGATGAAAAAATCGCTTTGGAATGGAAACCCAAGGTAGACAAAGCTTTAGGAATTACGAGCAGTGCTTCTCAAGTGAGCCCCTCTTCTAAAACTGAAGAGAATGTTCCAGTTAAGTCTGGAAAAAGTGGTTTGTTTGGCGGTTTGTTTGGTGGGAAGAAAAAATAATGGTGTATCAACCAGCAGCGGGAGCAAGGGATCTATTACCTTTAGATGTGGCGCAAAAACGCTGGATTGAAGATAGATTAGAGCAAGTATTTCACCGTTGGGGATATCACAGGATTATCACCTCAACTCTGGAAAGAATGGATACCCTGATGGCGGGTGAAGCAATTCAGCGTCAGATGGTGATTCAACTCCAAAATGGTCAAAATGAAGAATTGGGATTGCGTCCAGAATTAACGGCTTCTATCGCCCGGACAGTGGTAACTCGCATGGCAAACGCGACCTATCCCCAGCGACTATATTACAATGCTAATGTTTTTCGCCGCAATTGGGAAGGCCGCCATAATCGTCAGCAGGAGTATTATCAAGCTGGGGTGGAGTTATTAGGTACGGGAGGATTATTAGCCAATGCGGAAGTCTTGCTGTTGGTAGCAGATTGTTTAGCAGCATTGGGTTTACAAGGTTGGCGGTTAATCTTGGGAGAAGCAGGAATTACTCGTTCTCTGCTGAATGCTTTTCCCCCAGACATCAGAAATCAAGTCAGGACAGCGATCGCTCATTTAGATTATATAACTCTTGATACCTTACCATTGAGCGAAGAACTACACCAACGCGCCAAAATCATGCTGGATTTGCGGGGTGATAGTCGAGAGGTTTTAGAAAAAGTCAGCAGTTTACAACTAGAACCAGACCAGCATGAGGCAATAAATAACCTCAAATGCCTAGTAGAATTACTAGATGGCAAATTCCCTTTAATCCTTGATCTAAGCCTAATTCAAACCATTGACTACTACACAGGTCTTGTTTTTGAAGTAGTGAGTGAAACAAATTCCCAAGCACAGATTTTAGGAAGTGGTGGACGTTACGACCAATTACTCGGTTTATATCATCCCCAAAAGGAAAATATTCCCGGTATCGGCTTTGAATTGAATATTGATGATTTATACCAAATTCTCCTATTAAATCAGCAATTACCCCAGGATATCCCCGCCAGTCATTGGTTGGTAGTTCCAGAAACCCCCGGTGCTGAAGCTGCGGCCTTTGCTTATGCCGATAAATTACGTAATTCTCCTGATTTGGTGAGAGTAGAAATAGACCTGGGAGGTAGGGACAAAGACGCGATTCGTCAATATGCAAGCGATCGCTCAATAGCCCAAATTGCTTGGATGAAAGCCGATGGTTCACCAACCATTGAAGCAGGATGTTAAAAATGGGAATATTGGTAAACTTTCCCAAAATCAATCCAAAATCTAAAATCTAAAATCCAAAAGAGAGGGAATCGGAAAAATGCCACATACCATAGTTACGGACGTTTGTGAAGGTGTTGCTGACTGCGTAAATGCTTGTCCTGTAGCTTGTATTCATGAAGGTCCAGGAAAAAACGTCAAAGGTACAGATTGGTACTGGATTGATTTTGCCACTTGTATTGATTGTGGCATCTGTCTCCAAGTTTGCCCCGTAGAAAATGCGATTTTGGCAGAAGAAAGACCAGAATTGCAGAAAATTGCAGCATAGTCAGAAGTTCCAGAATCTAGAATCCAGAATCCAGGGAATAAATTCCCTGTCTTATAGCTAAAGTCGGTTAAAACCGACTATTGTGTCCTTATTTCTTCAATTTAAAACATGAAGGTTGATTTTTAGGTAATTAGAGTGCGTTTCAACGCACTTTAGCTATAAGACCGGAAATTTATTTCCGGGCGGGTAGGTCAGCTAACAGATAAGCTATTTTAAGCTTCATTTGACACGAGTGAGCATTACCAAATCCCTACAAATGTCTAATAACAAATGACTAATAACTATTTATTAAACGTAGAAAATGTCCACGCTGGATATATTAAAGATGTAGATATTTTGCAAGGTGTCAACTTTCACGTTGCAGCAGGAGAATTAGTTACAGTAATTGGTCCCAATGGCGCTGGTAAATCCACCTTAGTGAAAACTATTTTTGGACTTTTAACACCCCATACCGGAACAATTACATTTAAAGATAAAAATCTGATTGGTTTGAAATCAAATCAAATTGTGGAAAAAGGAATGTCCTATGTTCCCCAAATTGCCAATGTTTTTCCGTCTTTAACCATAGATGAAAACTTAGAAATGGGGGCTTTTGTGCGGAATATTCCCCTGAAACCTCTTAAAGATAAAATATACACCATGTTTCCTCGATTAAGCGAGCGTCGTCGTCAACGTGCGGGGACACTTTCTGGTGGAGAAAGACAAATGTTAGCAATGGGTAAAGCCTTAATGTTAGAACCCAGTTTACTCCTTTTAGATGAACCTTCAGCCGCATTATCTCCCATTTTAGTAACTCAAGTATTTGAGCAAATTAAACAAATTAAAGAATCAGGAACTGCGATAGTTTTAGTCGAACAAAATGCCCGAAAAGCTTTAGAAATGGCAGATCGTGGTTATGTGTTAGAATCGGGTAAAGATGCTATGTCTGGACCCGGTAGAGAATTATTAAATGATCCCAAAGTAGGAGAATTATATTTAGGCGCTGGGAAAGGACATTAAACAACTCTAAATAACTACTATTAGGGAATATGAATATGAATATGAATACAATATCATCACCGGAAATATATCAAGGACAATTTGGAGAATTTACAATTACTCCAAGCGATCGCCAAAGTGTGATAATTTATCGCACAGGATTAATGATAGCAGCCCTGTGTTTTGCCATAGGTAGCGGTTTAGCCTTATTTTATCCCCAACCCGCTGTAATTGTCGCCCTGACCCCTCTCTACACCTGTTTTAGTCTTGCACTCGGTGTCAGTTTATTAACTATTCACATTTATATGGCATCATTGCACCGAATTCTCCAACTTTTTTGGATAATTGGTAGCATTTCCGCCTTTATTTTTGGACATGGTGATAGTCAAGCTTTTGCAATTACTATTTATAATCAACCGCTAACTATATTAGGAATTGGTTTTACCTTTGCAGCATTAACAGGAATTTATTTCAAAGAAGGATTTTGTTTCCATCGCTTAGAAACTAAAATCTTAACCCCCATTGTTCCTTTATTATTATTAGGACATTTAATTGGAATTTTATCAACTCAAGTAGAACAGATTTTATTAGGAATTTGGGCAATTTTCTTTCTAATCTTTGCCATTCGTAAAGTAATTCAAGCTATTCCTCCTGATATTGGCGATAAATCTGTATTTGATTATTTAAAAAATCAACGTTTAAGTACCTAAATATTGGATACATTTATTCTTCACCAAACTTCATCTGGGGGTTGAGCGACCCTTTGCATTTTTACTAAAAATAACCGGGCAAATTTGAAGACTCAGTGGCAGACCCTTCTCGTCCTCCTGCCTTCTGACTCCTGCCTCCTGACTCCTAGACCTAACCAAAAGACTTATATGCCTAACGGCACGCGAACAGCAAACCCTATTTAACTGTAGCCATTATTGCTAATGCCGAGTAACATTAGTAATCATATTTTTGGATGAACTTGGGTAAAAACTTCCAACTTTAAACAGACACTGAAATTTTTACTCACCTCACCTGAAAATTTGATAGTAGTTGCTGTCAATGCAAGGCAAAAGATAAATAATGAATTCAAATAATTTTCAGAAATTAGTAGCGCTTGTAAATGAACACGGGATTAATTGCCAGGCAGTCCCAGAAGACTGTTTGGTGGCATCCTTACCGGGATACGATGATTTTTTATTAGCTTTTACTTGGTCTGGTGCGGTTGAAGGGGAACCGTCAGAGTATGAATTAATATCAATTAGCATACAGGATGTTATTAAAGAAAGGACAGTAGTAGCGTGGCAGATTCCTACTTATTTATTTGGCAATATTTTAAGACAAGCACAGATGCTCGTCGCTGCACATATAGATTTTATTACAGGATAAACTAGAGCTAAAACCTATCTATATCTATGGATAGGTAGTTCTAAAAAAGTTGAGTTTAGGTACATATCTGAAGATAGATTAAATCCACTATAGAAATGTTTACATTAGTCAGGAAATGTTAAGAAATTAGTGAAAAAACATGGCTAACATTGTTGATACTGCTGTAAAAGCTGGCTCTTTCAATACTTTACTTGCTGCGGTTAAGGCTGCTGGGTTAGTTGATACTCTCAAAGGTGATGGACCATTTACTCTTTTTGCACCTACTGATGAGGCATTTGCTAAACTGCCCAAAGGTACGGTAGATGCTTTACTGAAAGATATTCCCAAGCTCAAGAAAATCCTGACTTATCATGTTGTTTCTGGTAAGGTATTAGCTGCTGATGTGGTTAAGCTTAAATCAGCTACTACTGTAGAGGGTTCAGATGTAAAAATTGACGCTTCTCATGGTGTGAAGATAAATAATGCTACTGTAGCAACACCAGATATTGCTGCTGATAATGGCGTTATTCATGTCATTGATACAGTTTTGATTCCTGCATAATTAAGTAAATCCTGTAGGGGCAAACGGCCGTTCGCCCCTATCGGTTATTTTGACTGCTGAATTTCCCGATGATTAGCAGCTTGTAATAACAAAGATTCAGCAAAAGATATGGCTTCATTTGCCGATTTACCACCAGCTAACTGAGCCAATTCTTCCCGGCGGGTGGTTAAATTATCTAAACTAGTGACTCTTACTACGGTTCGCTGTGCATCATCACTATTGCTGGCTTTATTAATTACTAGTTTATCAACGCGAAAATGACGATCTGCCATAGCGGCAACTAGAGGTTGGTGAGTGACACATAATACTTGATGTCCTTGACTAAGTTGGTGCAATTTTTCCGCAATAGCTTGGGCAACTCTCCCAGAAACCCCTACATCAATTTCATCAAATATCATCGTTCCAACTTCATTACCTTGATGAAAACAAGCTTTTAAAGCCAGTAAAAAACGGCTCATTTCCCCACCAGAAGCAATTTCTGTTAATGGTTGAATAGGTTCACCAGGGTTAGGACTAAACATAAAAGTAATTTTATCTGCACCTGTAGCTGTAGGAGTAGTGGGAACAATTTCCACTTGAAATTTCACCTTATCCATTGCTAACGGCTTGAGTTGGTTCAGTAACCGAGATTCTAAATTAGCCGCAGTTTTTTGACGTAATTGGGTTAATTGGTGACTAACTTGCTGGAGTTCTTGTAAATATAATTGTTCTTGTTGTTCTAAAGTTTCTATAGATTGTTCACTATTATTGAATTCAGATAATTCACTTTGAATTTTTTGATAATAAGCAATAGCTTCTGTCAGAGTCGGTCCATATTTACGACAAATTTGTTTTAATTCCCTGACCCGTTCCTCCACCTCCTCCAACCGTTGAGGGTCTGCTTCTAAACTTTCTCCATAAGTATTAATTTGTTTACCAACTTCCATCACTGCTGCGATCGCATCTCGCACCAATTCTAACAGAGATTGCAGTTGAGAATCATACTCTATCATGTGAGTTAATATCATCTCCCCATCTGCCAATAAATCAGCCGCAGTCCGAGTTTCCTGATCATCCTGATACAAAGCCTGATAAACCTTGTAACTCATTTGCTGTAAGTCCACAACATGATTCAGCCTGTCTCTTTCTTGATTTAACTGTTCCATTTCCTGGGCATCATCAAGATTAGCCCCACCTAATTCCTGCACTTGATAGGTAAGTAAATCCAATTGTTGCAACCGTTCCCGTTCCGATGTCCGGCGCTTTTCCAGTGCTTGTCGGGCTTGTTGGTATAGACTAAAAGCAGCAGCCACATTTTGCCGTTTTTGCCACAAAGCATCACCACCATATAAATCTACCCAATCTCGAACTTGGGCAGATTGTCCCACTTGTACAGTTTGTCCCTGTGCCGTAATTTCCACTAAATGATCGCGCAATCCTGTCATTAAAGAACGATTTACCAGCACTCCATTTACCCGTGATCTACTATGGATATTACTGGTAGTGGTAGCAATTTCTCGACTAATGATCGCCACATGATCATCTGTTAAATCAATTTCTTGTTCATTCAACCAAGCCGCTAGAGGCGGAGTAACGCTAAAAGCCGCTTCCACTATCGCCCGATTTGTGCCAGTCCGAATCACCCGACTGGAGACTTTACCACCTAAAACCGCATCAATGGCATCTAAGATAATAGATTTTCCAGCACCAGTTTCTCCCGTCAAAACATTTAAACCTGCCCCAAAATCCAATTCCAAATGATCAATTAAAGCGAAATTTTCAATTCTTAAATATAGCAGCATTTAAATCATCCTCAGCTTGCAGACTTCCCCATTTTCGCTGATTAATAACAACTTATGCTACAGGAAACAGAGTAACGGTTGTATCTCCATTTCCAGCAGCTAACATTTTACCATCTGGACTGAAGGCAATGGCATAAATCACTGAATCATTGCATTTTACGCTAGAAATTTCTTCACCACTAGCAACTGACCATAATTTCACCATCTTATCTTTACTCGCACTAGCTAAAATCTGTCCATTTGGACTATATGCAACAGCACAAATAGTATCAGAATGTCCTAATAAAGTTCTAATTTCTTGACTAGTTTCTACATCCCAAAGTTTAATAGTATTATCTTGACTACCACTCATTAAAATTTTTCCATCTGGACTAAATGCCAAAGAAGTAATACCTCCAAACCAATCAGAATGTCCTGTTAAAGTTTTCACTTTATTTTCACCTAATTGTAAAATCTTGATAGTTTTATCATTACCACCTGCACCACTAGCTAATATTTTACCATCAGGACTGAAAGCCACACACAAAACATCATCTGTATGACCGTTGAAAGAGTAACTTTCTTTTCCTGTTTCTAGTGACCATATTTTCACAGTTTTATCTTTACTACCACTAGCTAACATTTTTCCCGACGGACTAAATGCGATAGCATAAATTCTTTCTTCTTGTTCTGGAAAGGTGAAAATTTCTATTCCTATACTTGCGTCCCACAATTTAATAGTTTTGTCATCACTTCCACTGGCTAAAATTCTACTGTCTGGACTAAAAGCTAATGAATTAATGCCTCTGGACCCAGAAGACTCTCCATGTCCTTTAAGGGTCAGGTGTTCCTCTTTGGCTAAATCCCACAATTTAATTATTTTATCATCACTTCCACTTGCTAAAAATCTACCATTTGGACTAAAAGCCACAGAGAGAACTTTACTTTGATGTCCTTTAAGAGTACCAACAGTTACTAATTTTCCGGTTTTGTCATCTAATATAGATGTGCTAGGAATTACGTTTAGTAGTTCTGATTTTTCGGGATAATTATCTGATTTTTGCAGATTTGATGGATTTGCTACCTGTGACGGGTTCAACCAAGTATTTAATTCCGTCAATGTATCGAAAGATTCGTCAAGAGAATTGCTAAGAGAATCTAAGTTATTAATTGTGAATATTTCCCCTACTTCTTCGCTTGGTTCTGCTGTTATTTGATTTGTGGGCAAATTTAATTTATTTTCTAGCTGTAACGGTTGTATTAAAGCTGTAAATAAACTATCTAATTCTGTTAATCCATCTAATTTTGTTAACCGGTGGTTAATAGAATCAAGGATATCATTAATTTTGGAACTTTCACTTTTTTGCTTTTCTTTAATTTCACTGATCTCTTGGCTTTGTTCTAAAATTATTTGCTGTAATTTATGTGTTGAATTATCAATTTGTTCAAATCGAGAATTCATAAATTCAATCTTCTGATAAATCTGGGTAAATTCTCGACTTTGACTTTGTTGATTATCGCGTAATTCTGCTAATTCCTGCTGACTGCTTTGATGCCCATTTTTGATAGAAATTTCAATTTCTGCACATCGAGAATTAACGATCTCTATCTCTTGATTGATTCGTGATAATTCAGCTTTTAATTCGGCAATATTGTTTAAATATTCATCTCTTTCAACAGTAGAATTTAAATTTACTAGAGAACTATCTAACTCCTGCAACCGATTATTAACAGTTTTAAGTTGTTGATTAAGTCCGTTAAATTCTCTATTCAATTTTTGAGCTAATGCTTGAAATTTCTGATCAACAGCTTGACCAATTTGTTGTTTATAAGTCTCGATTTCCCCTAAGCGGTTATTAATTACAGTTTCAATTGTTTGGTCAATAATTTGGCTGAGTTGTTGTCTCCAAGCTGCGATTTGTTCTAAACGTTGATTAGGTGTATTCATGGTTTTAGTGATTTGATAAAATTCTTCAGTAATATTTTGCAAATTTGTCTGTAATTGGTCAATTTGTAATTGTAATTGTGATTGGGAATAATTAAATTTATGACGATTAACTAAATTAAAAGCCGTGCTTAAACTCAGAGGAATAACCGCATAAACTACCTGTTGCGTCACTGTAGCTACTATTGTTCCCGATATTGACAACCCCAAGCATACGTATTCGCTCACTTCTAGCAACCGACGATTATTCATGTTAACTGGTATTACTTGCCAATTCGTAATTAATTTATCACGAATTATACTCACTCACTAAAATTACAGATAACAAATATAGCGGTTTTCGCTTGATTCAGATACATCATAGTCCCCTCCTCGCTTGCGGGGAGGGGGTTGGGGTTGGGGTTTTCCTATCTCACCCAACGGAGAACCGCTATATCATTATATTATGAGGCTATTTAGTATTAATGTGTAAACTTAGCGTCGCTTACTACTCTCAACGACAACAGAATAATTCTAGAGAATATTAAATTTTAGATATGAATACTTTTAGATCATATACCTTGACAATAGCACAAAATTTCCAGATGTCAATACCCTAGTAAAATCGTTGCCTTATTGACTACATTCTCAATAATCTTGAGAATAAGCTCTAGATATTCTCAATAAATATGGTCAGGAACTTTTTTCGCAAACGGGTGATAAAAAAAACTTATATGTCGAAGTGGATGAAGAGAAAACTAGCAAATATAGCTTAAATATTGTTAAATTAATGGAAGATGCAACTATCTGAATTAAATATGGTATCTACTCCCATAACATTCTCCGATATTGAAAGTCATTGGTCTCAACCATTTATTGAAGCTTTAGCAGCCAGGCGAATTATCAGAGGTTATCCTGATGGAACTTGTCGCCCCAACAGTCCTGTAACACGGGCTGAGTTTGCGGCGATGATTGCTTCAGTTTTTTCCCAACCAGTTAAACGGGAATATGTGCCTTTTGTAGATGTTCCTCAGACTCATTGGGCAATAAACGCCATTAAAAAAGTTTATGAAACTGGATTTTTGACAGGTTATCCAAACAAACGTTTCGGCATAGATGACAGTATTGCTAGAGGTGATGCCTTGGTAGCAATGGTCAATGGCTTAGGAATTGCTGGTCAAGTTGACTTGGATTTAGTAGATAAACTCGCAGAAATTTATCAAGATGGATCTTTAATTCCCTACTATGGCATTAATCAAATAGCTTTAGCAACTCGCGCTGGTTGGGTAGTGAGTTATCCCAAGGTCAAAATCCTCAATTATAAAACCGCTGCTACTCGCGCAGATGTGGCAGTAATGGTTTATCAGGTTTTAGTGTTTTTGGGAAAAGCCGCAAAAATTCCTGCCAACTATATTGTTATTCCGCCACCTATATCTGAAATTTATGAGACTGTGAAAGTAAGTCATCGTCGAGAATTTCGCGGGGCTTGGGTTGCGTCTGTGTGGAATAGTGATTGGCCTTCTAAACCCGGACTGGCTGTAGAACAGCAAAAAGCGGAATTGGTGGCGATTATTAAACAGTTGCAGTCTTTGAATTTCAATGCTTTAGTTTTGCAGATTAGACCAGAAGGTGATGCTTTATATGCTTCTGAGTTAGAACCTTGGAGTGCTTGGCTCACAGGAACTCAAGGAAAAGCACCACTACCATTTTACGATCCTTTGGAGTTTGCGATCGCTCAATGTCATCAACACAATATCGAATTCCACGCTTGGTTCAACCCCTATCGCGCTAGAGCTAACAGTAAAATTTCTCATGTTCATCCCCACATCGCAGTTACTAACCCGGAACTGGTTTATCAATGGGGTACTCAACAATGGATGGACCCCGGTGCAAAAATCGTTCAAGACAGAGCATACAAAGTCATTATTGATGTTGTCCGGCGTTACGATGTAGATGCCATTCATCTAGATGATTATTTTTACCCCTATCCCATATCTGGTGAATCTTTTCCCGACCATAAAACCTACGCCGCTTATCAAGCCAGTGGAGGTAAATTAAACTTAGAAGATTGGCGACGGGAAAACGTCAATCAAATGGTATTGCGACTTTCCCAAGGAATTAAAGCCACCAAGTCTCATGTTAAATTTGGCATTAGTCCATTTGGGATTTATCGTTCTGGAGAACCTGCGGGAATTGTCGGTTTAGATGCCTATAATGTCCTCTATGCAGATTCTAAAAAATGGTTACAACAAGGCTGGATAGATTATATTGCTCCCCAACTCTACTGGCGAACAGACCAGACTAAACAAAGTTATCAAACCTTGCTGCAATGGTGGACAGAAGTTAACACTAAACAACGTCATATCTATGCGGGTAACAATCTCGGACAACTAGATGGTAAAGACTGGAAAAATAGCGAAATTGCCAAGCAGATGCAAATTTCTCGGAATTTAGCGAGTAATCTATCCTTGGGGAATATTTTCTTTAGTATGAAAAACATCAAGGAAAATCGTCAAGGCATTGCTGGCCAATTTAAAACCTATTATCCTACACCTGCCGTAATTCCGAGTATGTCATGGCAAAGTTCCCCAACGCCACTACCTCCTAAAAACCTCCAGTTTATTAATGGGAAATTAAACTGGGAACCGGGAAATGACAAACCTGTACGTTCTTGGATACTGTATTTACAAAATAGCAATAATTGGATAATCCAACGTATTTTATCTGCTGGTACTACCTTTGCAACAGTCCCGGCTGGAACTTATGCAGTATGCGCTGTGGATAGATTAGGGAATGAAAGTGAAGGTGTGATAATTACCGTAACTTGATAATTAGCAATTGGGATATTTTGGTTATTTAGGGCTTGGTGAAAGAAAGTAAAAACGTTGATAGATAAAGCTTTACAGAGTTTTATCAGCAAACAAGTGCAAGATTATTGACAATAGATGTTTAAAACCTTTGCATTTTCACTCTTCAATAACTGGATAAGTTTGAGGACTCATTAACAAACCCTTCTCTTTCTTTCTTTCTTTCTTTCTTCTTCTTTCTTTCTCCTGACTCCTGACTCCTGTTTTTCCTAGTAAAGACGGAGATAAAAAAGACTGTTACCAAGTTTTTACTAAAAAAGTTGAAAATGGTGATTTTCCTGAAAGTATTGAACAATTTATGAGTGAATCTTTGACACTCACAGATAGATAAAAACTGATTTTACATTTCTTTGGTGCATCTTCTCACCAATATTATTATTTTCTGTCTTAAATTACCTACTGAATGCAGGGTTATAAAACTTCCCTCTTTTGGAATAAAATTTAATGCCAATTTGACTATATTATTGTTGATAATAGTTGAGATGGAATCAAAACTATTAGCTACAGTCAATGTTTGTGACATAGAAAAACAACAAATTATGAACAACAAATTATTTACTAGCATATCTTCTAAACAACAAGAAAATATTTCTGGTGGTGCTGCTGTTCCAACTATTCCAGGTATTCCAGCCATTCCAACTTTCATTTATGGCACAACATTGGATAGTCTATTAGGACAGATATTCTCATTAGTTGGTTATACAGGACCTATTCCTAGTTCCTTTGGGTTTTAATTAAAAATAACTGAGAAAGCCTCTAGATTAAGTTCTAGAGGACAACATTAAATTCACTTTCCTAAATCAATACCTTAGCCAAATCAAAAAATGGCGAAGGTATTGCTAAATATGAAATTTATTTTGCACGACTACTTAACATTAGTAATTTTGGTGATTTTGTTATACCAAACGCAAACCCAAAATCATTAAATCTCGTTCCACATCGTCCAAATCAGCAATTTTCGGTAAATTTCCCCAAGCTTGAAAACCGAACCAGGCAAATAACTTTAAACTGGGTTGATTATGAGCAAAAATAAAACTAACTAACGTCTTTAAACCTAAATTGGGACTTTCCTGAATTGCTTTTTCTAAAAGTTGTTTTCCCAAACCCCGTCCTTGAAAATTTGGGGCAATATAAATACTAATTTCGGCTGTAGAATAGTAGGCTGGTCTACCGTAGAATGATTGAAAACTCAACCATCCAGCAATTACCCCGTCAGTTTCCATAACCCACAAAGGAAACTTTGAAGGAACTCGTCTGTTAAACCAAGCCATACGACTTTCCACAGACACAGGTTCTAAATCAGCGGTAGCCATGCGGCTAGGAACAGCAGCGTTGTAAATGGCGACAATAGCGGGTAAATCAGATTCTATGGCATGGCGGATAATCATTGCTGCTATTTGGGCAAATTCTTGATAAAATATGTTCAAATAATACAGTGTTAAGAGGACATTGATCGATAATTTTCTTTTAAAACCGAACTTTGTACAACTCGAATAATTCTCCTAATTGTCGTTTAACTACTTTAGCACCTCCAGCTTTAACAATTTTTTCCCACTCCGCGACAGGTTCGAGAAACACCTCTGCACCCAAATAAGTTTCCAGCACAGCCCAATCTTCAGCTAAAGGCTGTTCTGAATTAAGAATATCAAAAACAAAATGTCCGTCTGGTTTCAATACTCGTTTGACTTCTACTAAGACAGCATTCCAATATTCTAGGGGAAAATAGCAACTAAATCCAGTGGCAATTACTAAATCAAACTGATCTGAATCATAGTTTAAATGATGTGCTGCCCCTAATTCAACACCTTTAAATAATTTTGAGTTTAACTGTGAACCACGGGAGTTGAGAGTATCTCTAGCTATATTACTAATATCTTGCCCATAAAAGAATGCTTGCCAATCTCGCCAAGGATAGATTAAAAAACTGACACCACAACCAACATCTAAACAATGTTGATTTTGTTGAGGTTGGGCAATTTCCCAAAATGGTGAAACTATTCTCTCATTTAATCTGCCATTAATCCATTCCCGAAATATTGGCATTGCTTCCACTTCATCTGGAACTGCAAATTTCTGATTTTCATATTGGCGATTAAAGCGATATGATATTTGTGATATTCTTTCTTGCCATTTATCTGCGGCATGAATCTTGTTTTTGTAAGCATTGGAAGGAATATTTTTAGACATTAATTAGTTTGGTAATGGGTAATTGGTAATAGGTAATTTTCTTTATTCTTCCTTCTCCTGACTTTACAAGAGGGGCAACCACGAGGCAACCACGGGGCAACCACGGGGGGATTGCCCCTACTCCTAATTTCAAGCTTTTGCTAGTAAAGGTGCAGCAGCTAAGAGAGTTTGGGTATAGGGATGTTGAGGGTGAGCAAAAATTTGTTTAGTATTTCCTAATTCAACTATTTTACCACCATTCATCACGGCAATGCGATCGCACAAAAACCGCGCTAACCATAAATCATGGGTAATAAACAAATAGGTTAAATCAAATTCTGCCTTGAGTTGTAACATCAAATCAAGAACTTGGGTTTGCACACTAGCATCTAACATACTCACCGGTTCATCACATATTATCAGTTTTGGACGAGTAATTAAAGCTCGGGCTATAGCGACCCGTTGTTGTTGTCCCCCAGATAAATCGGAGGGATAACGTTGATAATATAATTCTGCGGGTGTTAAACCCACTTTTTCCAACATCCATAAAACCTGTTCTTTAGCTTTCGTGGTATTAGCTAAATTATGAATTAATAAAGGATCTGCAATACTTTGTCCTACCGTCATAGCTGGATTTAAACAAGCATGAGGATCTTGAAATATCATTTGGATTTGTCTGCGGGAAGAACGAATTTCTTGACGGGATAAACTTGTTAATTCCTGTCCTAAAAATTCGACTTTTCCAGATGTCGGACTAATCAATTGTAAGATAGTTCTCGAAAGTGTACTTTTCCCACAACCTGATTCTCCTACTAATCCTAAAATTTCCCCAGAATACAATTCTAAGTTAATTCCATCTACAGCTTTAATCGTTTGTCCTTCTCCTTTAAATATCCGTTCAATAAAATTCGGTTCTATAGTATAATGTTGCTTGAGTTCGGTAATTTTAAGAATCGGATTTTCCTTTTCTGTTCCCTGTTCCCTCTTCCCTGCGATGCACTGAGCTTGTCGAAGTGTTCCCTCTTCCTTTTGAATATGTAAAGCTGCTTTTAATAAAGATTGAGTATATTCATGCTGAGGATGAGCAAAAACAGTTTCCGTTTTCCCTGTTTCCACCATTTTACCCTGATACATGACCCCAATGCGATCGCAATATTCCCCGACCATTGCTAAATCATGGGAAATTAACAATAATCCCATGTTGTCTTTCCCACACAATCGCGTTAGTTCTTGGAGAATTTGAGCAGAAACAGTCACATCTAAGCTCGTTGTTGGTTCATCCGCAATAATTAACTGAGGACTTAACAACAAAGCCAAAGCAATAGCTACCCGTTGACGCATTCCCCCGCTAAACTCATGGGGGTACTGACTCCAACGACTAGCAGGAATTTTCACTTTTTCCAAAGTCGCTAAAGCCTTTTCCTTCGCTTGCTGTTTGGATAATTCCGGTAAATGAGCTTGTAGAGTTTCAATACAATGATTGCCAATTGTCATCAACGGATCAAGGCGCGTCATCGGGTCTTGGAAAATTAAAGCTATCGCTTCTCCGCGAAACTTCCGCATTTGAACTGGCGTTAAATCTAATACAGATTGTCCCTGAAAATTTACCAATCCTTCAACGCGACTAGAGGCAGGTAATAAACGCATTATTGCCCTACCAATCGTTGATTTACCGCAACCAGACTCACCCACCAAGCCCATTCTTTCACCTGGTTGAAGTGTAAAAGATACATCATCAACAGCCCAGATTTCTCCTTCTCCACTGCGTCGAGGATAAGCTACACGAAGATTTTCAACACTAAATAAGGTTTCATTCATAATTAATTATAGAGGTATTCAATAGAATCAGATAGAAAATTTACGTAAACAGCCACAAGTGAAGACAGCTTTACTCCTGATTTCTGTTATATAATCGGTGTTTTTGAAGATTATAGATAGTAACACAATTATTAATCAGGCGATCGCACTAATCTGAGAAAATTCTCCATAACAATTCAAAAATAATGACATTCTGCTAAAAAAAAGATTTATGAAGATTTGGGTATAGCTTTTATGCGTTGATAGTGAATTGCAAGCGTCAGCAAATATTTAATTAAGTAAAGCATTTGATACAAAATCTTAAAAATGCGATAATATAAAAAACGTAAAAATATAAAAAATATTAATAATGACAACTAATCGGATTGAGGCATTTCAAAAAGCTTTTCGTAATTTACAGTTACAACCTTTAGTAACAATAGAAGAAAGTGAAAATCTTCGAGTTCCCTATGGTGATGATGTAATTGAAAAATTAGAGCAGTTAGTGTTAGATTGTGATGATAATACAAATCAGCTAATTTTTGCAGGACATCGAGGTTGTGGAAAGTCTACGTTATTGGCTGAATTTGCACGGGAGTTTGATGATAACTATCTAACAATCTTTTTTTCGATATCTGATTTAATCGAAACTACAGCTATCAATCATATTAATATTCTTTTCGCTATTGCTTTACAAATTATGGCTAAAGCAGAAGAACAAAATATTGAGATTGATGCAAAAAAGAAAGAACAATTTTTTAATTGGTTTAGAGACAGAACCCAGATTGAAGAAAGTAAAATTGGTACTGAATTAGAAGCTGGATTTGATTTTTGGGGATTCTTGAAAAGCAAATTAAAAGCTGAAGCTAGTGTTCGTGAAGTCATAGAAACAAAATTTTCTCGTAATTTTCGAGATTTGATTGATACTCTTAATCTAATTGCCACAGAAGTTTCCTTAGCTTGCAAAAAAGAGATTGTGGTAATTATTGATGATTTAGATAAACTAGATTTAGAAGCTATTGAAAAAATATTTCTCAAAAATATTAAAGCTCTATTACAACCTAAATTCTTTGTTATTTATACAATTCCTATTGCCACAATTCGTGATGGTGTTTTAAAGAAGCACATCGAAGATGAAACGGGTAATTCTATTTTTGTTATGCCAGTCTTAAAGACTTATCGTAAAGGTGAAAGCCACCAAGAAAACACTCAGCCAATTAAGGCAACAATAGATAAATTACAAGAGATTTTACGTAAACGAATTGATGATCAAACTTTACTAGGAGATGATATTTTACTTCAGATCACTTTGTCTAGTGGAGGTGTAATTCGAGAGTTAGTTCGCATTGCTCAAAAATGTTGTAGCTTAGTATTAGTAAAGTTGCGGCAAAAAGTTAGAAAGCTAGAATCAATTGACGATGTGCAAATTGATGCAAGCATTTTGCAGGAAGCACTCGATATTTTGCGAAACGATATAACAATTACTTTGAGTAAAACTGATCGTCAGATATTACAGGAAACATATACAAATTATCGTCCTGATGATCCTAAACAGCAAGAATTTCTCAATTTACTTCATTCTCTGGTTGTGATTGAATATAAAAATACTGAGAGTTGGTACGATCTTCATCCACTAGTCATTGAACAGTTAAAGCTAGAAGAGTTAATTTAATGAATACCTTAACCAATGAAGATATTATTAAAGCCAATGAACACACTTACCTTAATTTATTGGTTTCAATTGAAGCTGGCATTGGGATGTTACAAATTTTTATTGCCGTGTGTGATGCAGACCGTCAACGGGAAAATATTATAGCTAATTATGAACGAGAATTAGCACCTACTATCAATACTTATCGAGTATATCTTGATCCTCAAGAACCAAGTTTAAGACAAGCCATTGCACAGCAAGTTACATTAAAAGAAAATGCTGTAGCTACAGTATTAGGTGCAGAAAGATTAGGATTATCCAAAGACGAATCTTTAAAAAAGTTTTTTGGTTATTTGCAGTGGACACGAGAAGCACTGCGAGAACTAAAAATGCCAATTATTTTATGGATACCATCAAGTATTCATGCTCAAATTGCCAAGCAAGCACCTGATTTTTGGAGTTGGCGTAATGGTGTATTCTATTTTCAGATTGAACCATATTTGTTTGCAAGTGAATCATTAATCAATCAGAAGTTTGATGTCATTGAAAATAATCAGTCAAGTTCGGTTTTTTCTCCAGAACAATTAGAAGCATCTTTAGCGGAAGCGATTAAGCAGTGGGGAGCAAATAGTCGTAAACTAGAAACTCTCTATAGTCAGCTAGGTAATTTGTATGCTCAACGAGTACGATCAGGAAAAGCAGTAAATAGAGAACAAGAATTTACTTTAGCGCAAGAATATCTTAATCAAGCAATAGTTTTACAAACTCAATTTCAACAACTAGATTCTCTTGCTTCCAGTCTCAACAATTTGGCAGGATTGTATGAATCACAAGAACGCTATGGTGATGCTGAACCTCTTATTCTCCAATCTTTAGATATCAGAAAACGTCAACTTGGTGATGATCATCCTGACGTTGCAGAAAGTCTCAACAATTTGGCAGAATTGTACAGGTCACAAGGACGCTACGGTGATGCTGAACTTCTTT
>JBAXRM010000084.1:0-18833 GCA_037131225.1 Nostocales cyanobacterium ELA583
ATCGCACTGAATTAATCCAACCTACGAGCGATCGCACTGAATTAATCCAACCTACAAGCGATCGCACTGAATTAATCCAACCTACAAGCGATCGCACTTTATCAATCCAACCAACAAGCGATCGCACTTTATCAATCTAACCTACGAGCGATCGCACTTTATCAATCCAACCTACAAGCGATCGCACTGATATGATTTTGACTTTCTCTTGAGAAGTTACTCCGAAAAAGTCGCTTTTGTTCAATTCAAAATAAGGTGCGTTAATGAAATGTAACGCACCTTACAATATCGGAGATCGCACTATTATTAAATTAATTAATACAGTAATTCTGCTCGCGTGAACACCAGATTCAATCTAGGATTATCCCCTCCTTGAGAAATAATATGTTGGATGACAATTGTGCCTACATTTGGAATATTTAAAGGAACAGAGAGAAACTGCTGCTCACTACCATAGATAATCCGTCCCGTCCAAATGGTTACTCCATCTGCCAAAATATTGACTTGGTAAGTTAGCTCTGTATCGCCAGAAGACAGATCAACCAGTCCAAATTGCAACAACACTCCCTTTTGTTTTCCGTTCAGTTTAAATGCAACTTTCTTTTGTTCTCGATTGGAGCCTTGGAGGTAGAAAACAGGACTGTAAGTTCTACCCCGAATTACTAAATTTTCATTGTTAAATGGCACTTCACCTTGTACCACTAAATCACGGGTAATGATTTCAGCACCTTGGAAACCGTTGAGTTGGGGAGGTTTAGAGTCAAAACCTAAGTCAGGGAAATATCCAGGCAATTTGTCATTTTGGAACTTAGGATCGTCGGGGGTAATCTTAATATCAATTTTGACATTATCGCCGTTGATATCTCCAATTCCCAAATTCTTAGATGTATCAGTGGCTGTGTTACCATTGCCGACAGTACCTGAGTTATTACTGCCTGCTTGGTTACCACTGTTGTTACCGACATTACCCGCGTTATTATTACCCGGTTGATTACCGTTATTTACGGTGCTGGTTTGGGCATTATTATTACCTTTAGCAAGAAAGGGAATATTGAAGCGATCTGCATTCAGAACGACGTAACCACCACCAATACCACCCATGAATAATCCGGTTACAAAGCAAAAAAGCATAATTTTTGCACTTCCGAGAAATCCTGGCTTGTGTTGGAATTGATTGGGTGGAGTTGGAGATTTTGGGGACGAGGGAAGCATAAGAGCGCTCCAATGATTTGTTATACAGCGATCACTTCACAATTATATACCCTAAGCAATTCTGCCGACTGCTTCAATGATCAGATGATTGCAACTTAATACCCAAAACTTGAGTATATGCACCTCTAGCTTGAGTTACCCCAATTGTCCGCTGTGCTAATTCTATCATCGGACGGCGCAAACTCACAACTATAAACTGTGCCTGTTCCGCCTGTTGTTTAATTGGTTTTGCAGTGCTGTTAAATCTTCCCGGCGTTTTTGTTGAGTTTCTTGCAGTTTCTCAATTTCCCATTGTAATTGTTGTTGACGTAATAAGAGCGATCACACTCAATCCGCCGGAAAACCATCGTCAATTCACGCGCCATTCATCCCCCGCTGCCCTATCGGGTCAGACGTGGGGCTTCTGTCGGTTAAGCTAAATTCAGCAATGCCTATTTTTTTCCTGAATACTCATTATTCATTACCAAATTTTTACTCAAAAGTTCAATAGCCGCCTGATATTGAGCATCTGCATTTGTACCGATTTGCTCCCGGTTAAGTGATGCTTGGGGAATAATTTGATCAGGCTTAATTCCCAACTTATTAATATCTCGATGGTTAGGAGTTTCATATTTAGCAATTGTCACCGCTAAACCAGAACCGTCGGATAATTCAAACAAAGATTGAATTAAGCCCTTACCAAAAGTCGTTTCTCCAATTAATTGGGCGCGATGATTATCTTGTAATGCACCCGCGAGGATTTCGCTGGCACTGGCTGTTCCTTTGTTAACGAGAATTACTAAAGGATCTGTAGTTAAAGCCGGTCCAAAGGCTTCATACGTTCCCTGAATGCCTTGACGGTTGGCTGTGTAAACGATTGTTCCAGAGTCCAACCATAAACGAGCAGTTTCAATTCCCGCTTGTAGGAGTCCACCGGGATTATTTCTTAAATCAAGAATATAGGCATCTGCGCCTTTTTTTTCTAAAATAGAAATAGCGTGTGCCAACTCAGTAACGGCATTGGCACTAAATTGACTCAGGGATAGATAACCAATCTTAGTTCCTTGGGGGGATAATCGTAAATCAGCAACAACAGGATTCAGCGAAATGCGATCGCGCACCAAGATAACTTCCTTGTCCTGTTCTCCTTCCCTGCCAATTAACAGCGTCACCACGCTGCCTCTTGATCCCCTCATCC
Organism: Nostocales cyanobacterium ELA583; assembly: GCA_037131225.1. Classification (GTDB taxonomy): domain Bacteria; phylum Cyanobacteriota; class Cyanobacteriia; order Cyanobacteriales; family Nostocaceae; genus Dolichospermum. The sequence goes on from JBAXRM010000084.1 coordinate 2,390, forward strand.
GCGCCGCCGCCTCATCAAGAGTCAAATTCTCTGTAGATAAGCCCTCAATCTTCAAAATGCGATCGCGTGGTTTTAAACCCGCTTTCTCGGCTGGAGAATTTGCAATTGGTGTAATTACCTCTAAAACACCAGTTTGGGGATTGAGCATAATTTGTAATCCCACACCTGTTAATTCTCCAGAAGTGCTAACTTGCAAACTGCGATATTTCTCAGGTTCAAGAAAACGGGTAAAAGGATCATCTAGGCTTTTAAGCATATCCTGAATTGTGGCATAAGCAGCTTCCTGGTTAGGAAAACGACTCTTTAGAGCTTTTTGTCGCACATCAAGCCAGCTTTGATGGTTAAAAGTCCCATCCAGATAAGAGCGATTTACAATTCGCCATACTTCATAAACTAGCTTCTGTTCTGGGGTGAAAGCTGAAGCTGGAGGAATATATCCGGCAAACACCAGGCAGAAAAGCAATAGTAGTAAACATCCCAGCCGCCAAATCCGTTTGTTAATGAACCCTAATTTTACTGCCATCTCAGACTCAAATTCCCTAAAATTTTCTGTAATGCTCAGTTGCTGATGAAATCTATCTCTCGACTATGTTACTTTTTTTATAGAAGAAGTGCATTCTTCTCATAAACTTGCTAGTCCAAATTTATGAGATGCCCATTCTTCCTGATCAACGATAAAATCTTCTTTGGGGTCAACATTCTTAGCGTTGGCTGGCAAAGACGAAAAACAGGAAGATTTCCTAAAATAGGGTGAGTTACACCCAAATTCACGCTCGTGGACAAATAGAAGCCCAGTCTTTTGGATGAAGCGAGAAGCGAACCCTCTAACTGAGGTTAGTTGAATAGTCACCCATGATTAAGCTTCGCACAACAAAACTTATCAACCGCAATCTATTTTTAGGACATTAAGATTGTATGGCTAACGTATATGACTGGTTTGAGGAACGCTTGGATCTCCAAGAGATTGCTGATGATATCACCACCAAATACGTTCCTCCTCACGTTAACATCTTCTACTGTTTAGGTGGAATTACCCTAGTATGCTTCCTGATCCAGTTCGCCACTGGATTTGCGATGACATTCTACTACAAACCCACAGTTGCCGAAGCTTTTTCCTCCGTAGAGTACATCATGAATGAAGTCAACTTCGGTTGGTTAATTCGCTCCATTCACCGCTGGTCAGCCAGCATGATGGTATTGATGATGATTCTCCACACCTTCCGAGTTTATCTCACTGGTGGCTTTAAAAAGCCCCGTGAACTGACCTGGATTAGTGGTGTTATTCTTGCAGTTATCACCGTTTCCTTCGGTGTAACAGGCTACTCTCTGCCTTGGGATCAAGTTGGTTACTGGGCTGTAAAAATTGTGAGTGGTGTACCAGAAGCAATTCCCGTAGTCGGTGTTCTCATCTCCGATTTACTACGTGGTGGTTCTAGTGTTGGTCAAGCTACACTTACCCGCTACTATAGCGCCCACACCTTTGTTCTCCCTTGGTTAATTGCCGTCTTCATGTTGTTCCACTTCTTGATGATTCGCAAACAAGGTATTTCTGGACCTTTGTAATTTAAGTTATTAGCAAACAGGCATAACTTGTGTTTCCAGATCATCGGAGTTTGTTTTAAACTAAAGAGAAAATAACTTGTAAGTTCTAAACATTCACTCATATCTGAAAACTGAGCTAGTTAAAAGCGACAAATTGCCTGTATAGCTGATAGTTTTCACCAATGCTTTAACTTCACTTCAGCCGGAGAGCGCATTTAAAAATGTCAACCCAAAAATTACCGGATCTAAGCGATCCCCAATTGAGAGCCAAACTTGCCCAAGGCATGGGTCACAACTACTATGGTGAACCCGCTTGGCCTAATGATTTGCTGTATATATTCCCTGTCGTAATTATGGGTTCTTTTGCCTGTATTGTGGCTCTAGCAGTTCTAGAACCCGCTTTAGTAGGTGAACCAGCCAATCCTTTTGCTACTCCTTTGGAAATTTTGCCAGAGTGGTACTTGTATCCTGTATTCCAAATCCTCCGCTCACTACCTAGTAAACTATTAGGTGTGTTAGCAATGGCGGCTGTACCCTTAGGGTTAATTCTCGTTCCCTTCCTGGAAAACGTGAACAAATTCCAAAACCCCTTCCGTCGTCCTGTCGCAACAACAGTATTTTTATTTGGTACTCTTGTTACTATATGGCTAGGTATAGGTGCTGCACTTCCATTAGATAAATCCTTGACTTTAGGATTGTTCTAAGATACTTTTAGTTCACACTAAAGCTGCTAACGTCTGTAATTTTCAAGAGCGTATACGGGATAATATCTAACAAATAAATAGCCATCAGTCTTTGATAGTCTACTTGTTACTGATATTTCCATAGAGATATGCTTTTGAAAATCAACAGGCGTTAACTAATCTGGAACTGTGGAAAAAAAATTTTGAGATTAGTGATTAAGATCGAGTTAAAACCAAAGTAACTCCCCTATAAAATCACAAAAAACACAAATACTGTTCAATTAATTTCTATTCAAGTCACGGTCAATGCTTAGCATAGTGCAGCAAGACCATAGAATGGTGAGGAGCGAACTTAAGCTCTTAGTTCCAGTACAACAATGGTTTGAAGAATTCTGTCAGCAATATTTACCTAAATACGGCTGGTCAGATAGCCAACTTTATCGTCTCAACCTAGCTTTAGCAGAAGGCTTTACCAACGCAGTTCGTCATGCTCATCATTCTTTACCACCGGAAACAACTATAGAAATTCAAGTAAGTTTATGGACAGATAGGCTAGAAATGAGAATTTGGGACTATGGAAAACCATTTAATCCTGATGTGATAACTGAGCCAGAACCAGGGACTCTACAAGTAGGTGGATATGGATGGTTTTTACTCCGCCGCTTGGCAGATAAAGTTGTATATGAACGCGATTCAGATACTAGAAATTGCCTGTTAATTGTTAAATATTGTCTAGAAGAACAACAACATTAGGAACTAGTACCGCTTTCTCAAAAAGTCAAAAATCAATCCCTTCGGGGAATTAAAAATTAAAAACTCCATAAATAAATTTAGGGGGGACTGTATCCTTTTTTTATCGGACAGGTCTAATGAGAGATTGGCCTTTTTATGCAGTTTTTAATCCTTAGTTGATTTATACTATTATCTAATAGTTGTTGTCATCAAGTGAAAGTAACTTTCTGCCCCAGCAAAAATAATATTTAAAGAAGAATTAATATTTTATGATCGTCTAGCTGATACCGATATTATTACTTCGCAAAAAAGCTTGATGATTGTCTGTGTATAAGCAATGGCTTGTAAAATACCCGTATTATTTGAGAATCACCCAGAACTAAAATCGCTATCCTAGAATCAGCATCACCAATTTGAGACATGAGCTTTAAAAACTTGCAATTCAATTTTGAGAAAATTCGCCCTTGGCTGACCCTGTTAGCAATTGCCTGGCTATTAGCATCATTGGGCTTGGGCTGGTTAGTTAATTCCTTAGTAATTATTTTGGGGTTATTGTTTTTTTTACCTGTGGTAGCATTTTTTGGGTTTCGTTGGTGGTTACAAAAAAATCTAGTCACTAACCAGTGTCCTGTCTGTGGATATGAATTAACAGGGGTAAATAACAGCCAAGTACAATGTACTAACTGTGGTGAACAGCTATTAATTAAAAATCTTCAATTCCAACGCTTCACACCAGAAGGGACAATTGATGTGACAGCAGTTGAAGTTCAAGCCCAATCACTGAAAGATTAGCACCGCAAGGCGGAAGTCAAAAGTCAAAAGTCAAAAGTCAAAAGTACGATTTTTGGCGATTGGGAATGGTTGTCTCATTTACGCCGCAGTGTATTAGTCAGTTGTTAGTTGTTAGTAGGAATCTAGATTTTTGAGGAAATGTGGTTGTTGTAGTTCAGAAAGCCAAAGAATTAAGGCATCCTCATTGTTATCTTTGTAATAACCCCGTCGTTTTCCCGCAGTTTTGAAACCAAACTTTTGATACAAAGAAATAGCAACGTGATTAGAATCGCGGACTTCGAGAGTAGCTCTCTCCAAACCAAGATCACTAGCACTTCGCAGCAGCGAATACAATAAAGCTGTTCCTAACCCTTGACCATGATATTGGGGATGAACAGCCAGAATTGTAATGTGTGCTTCTTCTAAAATTGACCAAAAGCACCCCATTCCTAACAAATCGGCGTGATTAAAAGGGGAAAATAAACCCAAAAAATGACTATTAGGACTTTCTAACTCCCTAAGGTAGCCTTCCATAGTCCACAAACCATCAAAACAGGCTTTATCCAGTTCCAACAGTTCAGTTAAATTGTCTGTGGTTAAAGATTGAATTTTTAAGTTGGATGAAATCACAATTTTTCAAGATTGAGGAAGGTAGATAACTAGTTGCTTATTTGCTTATTTTTCTTAACAAATACTACGGTATACGAAGATCGTAAATACCAACGCATTATTTGTGAGCAAAATAAAAATTTGTGCTATTCTTTGCTTACAGCTTCTAAGCTGTTCAGGATTAAAAGTATCTGGTGAAATACCATTTTGGCAAACTATTCCTCTGTAAATCAAGATAGTCACTGCATCAAAAAAGTAAAATGCCTTTAATTCAGTTTGCTTTAAGTGCGAAAACCAAGCACAGTAAACACTAGTTAAGTGCGCGAAGAATGCTTCGTGCATTGGTTGATACAACTTGGTTGAGAGAAATCTCAACTTATGTATTTGTTAGCTTTTGTTAGCAAAAAAGTATCGGTTAATTACCAATTACCAATTACCAATGAGAGGGTAAACTGGAAATCAGGACATATACTTATGCCCTGATTTTTCACAAAGAGAACTCTTATTTAGTTATGGTATCGACTTACCCCGTCGAAGTTCAACTTTCTGGCCGTCAATATTTACAGACCACAAATGGTGACAGCGCTGATATTTCTCCTAACCAACAACTCTTACCTTTGACAGCAAGAGTTAATGATCATGACAACCTAGAAATCGGTGGCTGTGATGTCACAACCTTAGTTGAACAGTTTGCTTCACCTTTATATATTTTAGATGAAGAAACCCTGCGGACAACTTGTAGGCAATATAGAGATACATTCAAAGAATATTACCAAGGAGAATCGCAGGTACTCTATGCTTCTAAGGCATGGAGTTGTCTAGCCGTTTGTGCCATTGTGGCTTCAGAAGGGTTAGGAATTGATGTAGTATCTGGTGGCGAACTTTATACTGCGCTAAATGCGGGTATGAGTCCTGACAAGATATATTTGCATGGAAATAACAAATCTTATGATGAGTTAGTTTTAGCAATTCAGTCTCGATGCACTATCGTAGCGGATAACTGGCACGAATTAGATATGCTGGTGAAGATAGCAGGAGAGAAAACAGAAAATTCTTCTCTTTCACCGATTCGGCTCATGCTACGCTTAACTCCTGGGATAGAATGCCATACTCACGAATATATTCGCACCGGACACTTAGATAGTAAATTTGGTTTTGATCCCAATGATTTACAAGAAGTGTTTGCTTTTGTGAGTCAACAGCCTAGTTTAAACTGTGTGGGGTTACACGCTCATATTGGTTCACAAATTTTTGAACGTCAACCACATAGAGATTTAGCGGCTGTGATGGTGCAGTGGTTAAGAGATGCGGCTAAACACGGCTTGAAAGTCACAGAATTAAATGTTGGTGGTGGTTTAGGGATTAAGTATACAGAATCTGATGATCCCCCAAGCATTGTCGAATGGTCAAAGGCAATTTGTGAGGTTGTACAAGCTGCTTGTATCTCAGAAAATCTGCCTTTACCAAAGTTACTCTGTGAGCCAGGGCGATCGCTCATTGCCACATCTTGCGTTACTGCTTATACTGTTGGTGCTACCAAGATCATTCCCGAAATTCGCACCTACATAGCGATTGATGGCGGAATGTCAGATAATCCCCGCCCTATCACCTACCAATCAGTTTATCGGGTGGTAGTTGCTAATAAAATGTCTGATCCTTGTACGGAAATAGTCACATTGGCGGGTAAACATTGTGAATCAGGAGATATTCTGATTAAAAATGCCCAACTGCCAAAAACTGAAGCAAATGATATTCTCGTAGTTATGGGAACTGGTGCATACAATTACAGTATGGCATCTAATTACAATCGCCTCCCTCGACCGGCAGCAGTTGTAGTGGCAAACGGCGAAGCAAATTTAATTTTGCAGCGCGAAACTTATCAAGACTTGATTCGACAAGATTGCCTACCAGAAAGACTGAAATAGTCCCTAGTCCTTGGTCATTAGTCATTAGCTAAGAACCAATGACTAACGACTAATGACTGGGCGCAGGCCCTGCGCCCCTACTGACAAATGACTATAAGAATCCAGATGTCATGAGAGATTGGTGGAAGCAATGGCTGATAAACCTGGGAGATTGGTCGCAGTCCTTGCTCCTTGGGACTCTGGATATGATGTTGGTGCTGGCACTGACATACATGATCCTGGTGATTATTAGTGAACGGCGCACATTATGGATGGTGCGAGGGTTTATAGTCTTAATGCTCTGCTCGGCACTCAGTGGCAAATTAGGATTACCTTTGCTAAATTTTGTTCTCGAAAAATTGGTGATTGGTTGTGCTGTGGCTATGGCTGTGGCACTACAATCAGAATTTCGCCGTTTTTTGGAACAATTGGGACGTGGGGAATTTTGGCAGTTGTTTCGTAACAACGCTAGTGCAATTCCTAAGTCGGATAGTGTGATTGATGAAATTGTTGATGCAGTTAAAGAATTATCAAAAAATCGTATTGGTGCTTTACTAATTTTAGAAACCACAGGACCGATTGAAGAACAAGATTTTTCAGTCCCAGGTGTAAAGCTAAATGCTGAAGTTTCTAAAGAACTTATCCAAACTATTTTCCAGCCGAAAACCTTGTTACATGATGGAGCAACGTTAATTCGTGGTTCACGAATTGTATCATCTGGTATAATTCTACCACTGTCAGGACGCACTGCCTCGCGCCAGTTGGGAACACGCCATCGAGCAGCAATGGGAATTACTGAAAGGGTCGAAAATTGTATTTGTGTTGTTGTATCTGAAGAAACGGGTTCTATTTCCTTGGCGGAAAAAGGAACTCTATATAGACCACTTACTATTAAAAAGCTCAAAGAGTCTTTAGAGACTCGATTTTCCCCAACTGTAGATCGGGAAGCTCATGCACCTGGTCTTTTAAGTTTAGTTCATCAGCTTGGTGGGCAATCACTAAAATTAATTTCTCGCTTGCTTAGATTATCTTTTCTTCGACACGTTACTCGTAAGGGTACGACTGCTTCTCAAGATAAAAAATGACAACACAACAAACTGAATTGCGATATTTACCCCCTGATTTAAAACAAGAATTACTACCCCAGCACGTTGCCGTAATTATGGATGGCAATGGCCGATGGGCAAAACGTCAAGGTTTACCCCGGATTATGGGTCATAAAGCCGGTGTAAATGTTCTGAAGGATTTACTACAATGTTGTAAGGATTGGGGGATTAAAGCACTAACTGCCTATGCTTTTTCTACGGAAAATTGGAAAAGACCAGAGGAAGAAGTAGAATTTTTAATGACTCTATTCCAGCGAGTTCTGCGGCAAGAACTGCGGGAAATGATAGAGGAAAATGTGCGAATTCAGTTTGTGGGTAATTTGTTAGCTTTGCCACAGGCACTTCAGGCAGAAATCTCTCTTTCTATGGCTGAGACTAAGGATAATCGCAGTATCCTGTTTACCATTGCTACTAATTATGGGGGTAGGGAAGAGATTTTACAAGCTTGTCGAGCGATCGCTCAAAAGGTCAAAGAAGGTTTACTCAAGCCTGAAGATATCTCTGAAGCAGTATTTGAATCTCATTTATATACAGCCGGATTGGCAGATCCAGATTTATTAATTCGTACCAGTGGGGAAATGCGATTATCAAATTTCTTGCTTTGGCAAATGGCCTACGGAGAAATTTATATTACTGATGCTCTCTGGCCTGATTTTGACCGTCATCAGTTTCATCAAGCTTTATCTACTTATCAACAACGAGAACGCCGTTTTGGGAAAATTTAGGGGGATTGGTAATTGGTAATGAATCCAAAATCCAAAATTAGATTATGGTCCAGCAAAAACAGCTTCCTGGATATCTTTCCGACTCAGGGAATATTTAAAGGAACGTTGAATATCTTGAGTATTTTCTCCTGATTGAGAATACCGGACGGTAATTTGTTCAGTATCTAACCAAAGTTCCGCTTCCCAACTAGATCGTTGAATGTGCCAACAATGTAGCTGAGTTTCGTCTTGTTCACAACCTTGGGTTTTTAACCATTGTTCAATTTGTGGTAAAGGATGACTATAGAGGGGTGTATCGGAGGGAAGCATAAGTAATTCAAAATTATGGGTTATTTTAGAGGTGGGAAGTTGATTTTAACTAATTGCTTCTCCACGGAGGATAGCAACAGCGATCGCTAATAGCATACAACCAACAATGGTCAACCCCAAAATAAATAATACAAATATTTCGCCAGAAGATAAAGGGCGCTCGCTTGCATCTAGATACATGGATTTGGAAAAATCGTAAGGCTTATGCACAGGATGATTTAAATCTGTTGGTGTTTGAATTACACCAAAACGGGAATAGCCAATTTTTAAATCATAACTTAACCGCCGTTCTGGGTTGCTGAGGGTAGCGTAGGCTTCGTTGATTTTCTGAAACCGAGTAGTAGCAATATTATCAGGTAATTCCGTAGTATCGGGATGATATAATTTACTTAATTCTCGATAAGCGCGACGGATATCAATTACTGATGCTGAGGGATGTAGTCCTAACAAAGAGTAATATGTGTTTTCGCTGCCTTGAAATATCACTTCATTCGCATTTGTTTGAGTCACTTTCCCAAAATATGTTTTTCTTATATTTTAACTGCTTATAAGCTCTCAGGGTCAATATTTAACTTCCGCAGTTTAGCAGCGAAACGTTCAGCACGTTGTTTTTCCTGGTCAGAATAGTGCTTTTCTTGTACTCCATATTCTTCAGGTGTCAGCATCAACTGTCCTTCTGGCATGAAATACGCAACTGACCCTCATGAATACCTAAATATAAATTTAATTGCTGACTCCACAATAATCCTTGGGGATTTGGTTCTATGGGTTGATAGCTACCACTAATCAAGATAAAACCAGCAAATTCCGTACTTTTGGGGTCAAACCAGAAATATTCAGGTGTGCGGAAAATATCTTGATAACTATATTTCCTGGAGGAAATTTTACATCTAAACCGGGTTCAATATCTTGAGTGACGGTCATAGTCGCTAGTTCATGGAGGATCTATTTTTAGGGTAACAGATACAGCCGTTTATGCCTAACGGTATTCCCATTATTCCAAATAGCGATTACTAGGTCGCGCCTCGCTATCGCACATCCCTATATCTTCCTACAAGCGAACTGACAAGTCAGCACTGGCGTGATTACAAGATCGCGCTTCGCTATCGCACTCCCATCATCCGTGAATCATTTCATTTAAAGCAGTATGAATTATTTCTTCACTAACTCCATGATGTTTTGAATTTTCAATAAAAATAGATTTCAGCAACTATATCCATCCCCAGTCATAGGAAAATTGTAATCAGAAAAGATAGCATGATTATGATGATCGCCACTAGTTTCTTGATCAAGAACTTCAATGACTTTGTTATAAATGTCTTCCGCTTCTTGAGGAGAATCACCAATACTGGTTAATCCTAATTTACCGAACTGGGAAAGACAACCCATGAGATGAAATACTGTACCTGTTTCTGTACCACTATCAAAATGTAATCTGTGGTGGGCAATAATGTCCATTAAATCATTAGGTAATAATCCCTGATAACTAGCTTTTTGTAAATTGTCTGTGGCAATATAATATTTAGGTCTACCTTGCTGACTATAAAATAAACCAGTGGAAAAATCATAACGTCCGTTGGTTAGTAATTTTAAAGTCATGAATGGGTGAGTTGTTCCTCCTTTGCGGAGGTTAATTTCAATGGCTTGAATATCCCATTTACCATTACCTTTGTCAACAGTTACAAAGTCAACTGCAAATCTTTCTAAAGCTCCCTTTTCAGCTAATTTTTCCCCAACTTTTAAACCTAACTCCTGTAATTCACAGCGATAATTCTCATCCGCAGGAAAGCGACAACCTATATAAATTTGTCCGTCAGGTCCCCCTAAAATTTGATCATGGGTAGAAAGAATTTCTACTTCTCCAGTTGGGGTAATTCTGCCTTGCACACTAGGAGAATGTTTGATTTCTCCTTCGATAAAAGCTTCCACAATTGCCCCTAATTCGGGAATGCGTTGAGAAAAATTTACCCAGGTTTCTTGTAAAGATTGAAAACGTAAATTGGGGAAGCGATCGCTAATTGCTGTTACTCTTTGAATATGATCAGCTTTTCCCGGTGCAACATCCATTATTGGTCTTAAATCTAATAGTGCATTTCCTTCTCCAGAAAAACCTTCATTTAACTTAATTACCATTCTTTGTAATGTCGGTTGCCGTTCCCACAAATCAGCCGCAGCATTGGCTAAGTCTTCCGAATTTCTAACTAATTCGCTACCGTCTGGCAGCGGTACACCACTTTCCTGAAAAATTTGTCTGCTACCACTTTTTGTTCCCCAAATTTGCAAATCTGGTGCAGCCGCATATAAAGGCACACCCAATTTTAAAGATAATTCTGATTCCCAAAATGTAGAATTGTAACACACCATAAAAGCTTTGTCTAATCGCAAAGCTTTATGAATTCTTTCCAATAACCTAGGACGTTCTAATATTTTTTGACTGAGGGGTTTTAAAGAAGCATCATAAGTAGAAAGTAATAATAACCGATGACGCGCATGAGAAAAAGGAATACCAGGAAGTAATTGGAGATAATAGTCAATAATGCTGGGATGAAGTGGCATTGATGTTACATAAATTAATCTAGTGCGGGGATTTCGTAACCGCATTAACGAGAAAAGTAATCTTTCTTCGTAATGTTCACATCCTTCTACCTTGAGCATTTCTCCTTGATCTATACTCAAAGAAGGAATAATTAAAATGTCAGCTTCGCTATTATCGAATAACTCGCTAGTTTTCCAGCGATCACGTAATGTTAATTGTAAACCCCGAAATTTGTCAATTTCCTGAAAATTATGAATATTTAGTGACACCATATTACTTCTCGTACTCATTCCCTACCTAATATATACCCCAGGGAAGAGCGTCAATATAAATTGTTAATGTATCTTTTTGTAACTTGTGAATAACCATGTCTTCAACTTCTTCAAGAAGTCGGCGATCTGAGACTAGAGAGAGATGAATAAATAGTCAATAATTAATATTATCAGCGAACGGGAATATATAAATACTAAAAAATTCACTTATGGTATCTCCACAACCATTACATGATACAGAATTAGTAGATTGTGCCAGAGCAAATGCTAACCAAGGAATAGGAACCGCTGCTTATCAGTGTGGTTATGGGAATGACATTAATACATTTGCTCAAGAATTACGCCAAGCTTGTGAAAAAATGAATTTACAAGTTAAAGAACTCAAAGAACTGATTACCGATCAGGATATGATATTAAAACTAGGGACTGGAGAAATTATTGCTCCTCAAACAGCTTCAGAACTTTAAGAGGATGTTTTAAAAGTTCTCAAGGTATAAATTAACCCCTCTCCAAACCTCTCCCGCATAAGGAGAGAGGCTTTAAAATCCCCATTCCCTTGTAGGGAAGGTAGGGTAGGGGGTTAGGTTTTTGGAGATTATTGGTTTTATTTAATACCCACATTCCGCACTTCAATTTGAAGTATAAAGGGATTACAGTCAAAATAAAAGAAAAACAATCAGGATAATCAAGAAAAAATGTTGACCTAACCCCTGGCATAAATAAAAATAATTAAATATTCCCTATTTAACTCATAAAATGTGTTGTGTAAGCAATACAAATTGGAGGAATAATTACCATTCCTTTGCATATTAATAAATTGTTTTTTACTCTCTGTACGTTGTTTAATTTAAGAAAGCAAATAATATTGTTGGCAAGATGATGGCAGATAATTCAAAATAAAATTACGTTCTGATGTTAAATTAACAATTTGATTAACACCATTTAAAGTCAAAATATGGATACCTTGAAAACATTGAAATACCCATCTTAATGTAGGACTATTTGTTAATTTACCTAATTGATTTTTAATTCCGGTTTTTGCTCTTTTTAAGCTATTTCTTAGTTCTCTTTGACCAAGGTTATAAACTAACAAGCAGAGAGACATTAAAAATAACATCGTCTCTATTCTTTCAGGATTTTCCACAAAAAAACTATCAGCAAAAAATAAAGGGTCTACTATTCCTAAGTGATCTATATTTTTAATTTTTGTTGCTAAGGTTGGAGACAACTTTTTACCTCTCAAGTTTTTTTGATTTTTTTTGATTGTCTCACTTTTTCGACCGAAAGTTTATAAGTATTTTTACTCAGGCATATCTGGGAATAACTTTGTAGTTCTTTATACTACTTTTGAAGTGCGGAATGTGGGTTAGAAAAAGATTGGCAACAACAGATAAACTCACAATAGACATAAATACTCAACACTGACAGAAAACCGACAGGGGATAAGTCGCGGTGAGTAGAGGCAATATATATAATTGTGAGCAAAATTATGGCAGACTGGCAAATAATTACTGGTGGTGTGACGGCAGCGCGGGGATATAAAGCAGCGGGAATTACAGCAGGACTAAAAGCTTCAGGATTACCGGATTTAGCCTTAATAGTATCAGATGTGGAGGCGATCGCTGCTGGTGTATTTACCACTAGCCAAGTCAAAGCAGCCTGTGTAGATTACTGCCAGCAAGTGTTACAAGGAAAAAATAGTGCTAGAGCCATCCTCTGTAATGCAGGACAAGCTAACGCTGCGACAGGTGAACAAGGCGTTAAAGATGCTCAAGAAAGTGCAGACTTATTAGGTAAGGAATTAGGTATTAACCCGGAATCCATTTTATTAGCTTCTACTGGCGTAATTGGTCAACGGATTAAAATGGATATCTTGCGAAGTGGTATTCCTAAAGTTGTCGCTGCGCTTTCGGAAACCGGTTCAGACACAGCCGCAGGAGCAATTATTACTACCGATTTAGTTACCAAATCCATCGCTTTAGAAACCACTATCCATGACCGTCCGGTGAGAATTGGTGGGATTGCAAAAGGTTCGGGGATGATTCACCCCAATATGGCGACAATGTTAGCTTTTGTTACCTGTGATGCGGCGGTATCTTCTACGCTTTGGCAACAAATGTTAACTAGAGCAGCGGATAGAAGCTTTAATTCTATTACTGTTGATGGTGATACGAGTACAAATGATTGTTTAATTGCTTTAGCAAATGGTCAATCTCGCACTCCTGCAATTACAGAAATGGGTGCAGAAGCCCAGAAGTTAGAAGCTATGTTAACAGAAGTATGTCAGTTTTTGGCGAAAGCGATCGCTCGTGATGGCGAAGGTGCAACCTGTTTAATAGAAGTCCAAGTAACAGGCGCTCATGATGAATTATCCGCCCGACAAATCGCCAAAACCATTGCTGGCTCATCTTTAGTCAAAGCGGCCATTTTTGGTCATGACCCCAATTGGGGACGGATTGCAGCGGCGGCTGGACGGGCTGGAGTTCCTTTTGAACAGGAAAATCTCTCGGTTAAATTAGGGGATATTTTACTGTTTGAAAATGGTCAACCTTTACCTTTTGATAAAGCAGCAGCTAGTGCATATTTAAAAGCAGCAGCTAATGGTGAATATCTGCAATCAGACACGGTGTTAATTTCCGTTGGTGTGGGTAATGGTCATGGTAGCGGTCAGGCTTGGGGCTGTGATCTCAGTTATGATTATGTGAAGATTAACGCTGAGTATACAACTTAGGAAAACGAGCGTTGCTGCTAAAAAGTGAGATCCCCGATTTCTTTAAAAAGTCGGGGATCTAGGTCTTTTAATTTCATCCCTAGAAATGGTTAACTCATAAATTTATCACTCTAAGAGTTACTCGTTTAGTATAGAATTTATGCACGTTTTGTTCTGGATACTGGTAAGTATTCAAATAAAAATATAAATCTCAGTATTTTTGCGTTAATATGACCCTAGATGCTGAAATTTACGACTATGACATCAGATTTTGCCTTTTTAAAACGGTTATATAACGCTTTTGACCCATTCCGACCTTTACCTGCTGGAGATCCTGCTTATGTGGATTGTACGGATGTGCGGGGAGATGGGGATATATTGGAAGCAGTAGGGAGAGAGATATTATATTCTGACAGAATTACTTGTCAACTCTATGCAGGTCATCGTGGTGCAGGTAAATCTACAGAATTACTGAGACTACAACAATATTTAGATGAAAAAGGTTTTTTTGTCGTCTACTTTGCGGCTGATGAAGAAGATATTGATCCAGAGGATGTTCAATATACAGATATTCTTTTAGCTTGCACACGCAATGTTTTAGCAGCATTTAAAGATAGAACTGATTCTCAAGCTATATTGAATTGGTTAAAAGAACGATGTGAAGATCTAAAAGATTTATTACAAACAAAGATTTCTATAGATGAATTATCAATTGAAGCACAGGTTTCACAATTTGCGAAAATTACAACCAAAATGCGAAGTGAACCCAGTGAACGCCGAAAAATTCGTGATTTAATTAATCCCCATACTACCACTTTAACTAAGGCATTAAATGAATTTATTCGAGATGCCAAAAATAATCTCCCTTCAGGATATGACCAATTAGTATTAATTGCTGATAACTTGGATAGAATTGTTCCTGTAACTAAAGCAGATAACCGCAGCAATCATGACGAAATTTTTATAGACCGTAATGAACAACTGAAAGATTTAGATTGTCATTTAGTTTATACCATACCAATTTCTTTACTTTATTCTGACCGTGCAGCATCATTAACAGATATCTATGGAACTCCCCAAGTTTTACCAATGATTATGGTACAAACTTCTGAAAATGAACCTTACCAAAAAGGGATTAATAAAGTTATTGAACTTCTCCAAAAACGACTAAATACAGTAGATGCTAATAAATCTATTGTTGATTTCTTTGAAAGCAGGTCATCTTTAGAGATGTTATGTTTAATGAGTGGTGGTCATGCCCGGAATTTATTATTATTAATGAAGGAAGCCTTGAAATATACAAATACCTTACCTATTTCTAACAGAGCTTTGCAGCGTTCAGTTAGCGAATTGCGAAACACTTATAAGAATACCATTTATGCTAATGAATGGGAAGCACTGGCAAAGGTTCATCATGATAAAGAGATAACTAATGATAAACTGTATCGAGGTTTATTATTTAATCGTTGTATTTTAGAATATCGTTATCAAGAACAAAATGGAGAAAGTAATGTTTGGTATGATATTCATCCTCTGATTAAAGGAATAAAAGAATAAAAGAATTTCAGGATACATATAATCAATTATATCCTGGATAGTTAGACCTCTCCCTAACCCTCTCCTAAGAGGAGAGGGGACAGGAAAAACAATAAACATAACTTGAAAGTTGTTAAAATGGTTATTCTAAAGCCTCTCTCCTTGTAGGAGAGAGGTTTGGAGAGAGGTTTTTACGTAAAGTTTATTATTATCATCTATTTAAAACAATGCCTCTTAAACTAAGTGATTGGGATCATGATTTACCAATAGAAGAAGATGAAGAATATCAAGCCTTTATTCGTACACTCCAGTTTACAGAAGGCTTTGGTATATTATTTGTGCGCTGTTCTCCCGCTGGAGGTGAACAATTAATTAGTAAAGTTAAAGAAGATATTAATGATAAAAATATAGAAGTTATCAAATTAGATAAAGATGTGACTAATTTATATGAAATAGTTGATAAATTAAATCATAAAAATCAGATAAATATTTTATTTATTACAGACTTAGAGTCTTCATTATATAAATATGAAGAAGCTAAAACTTTAGCAGGTTGGAGTAGTAGAGAAACTCATCACTATAGTTGGGAAGGTGTACCACCGATTTTAATTAACATCAACCAGCAACGGGAACGGTTTAGAAATAGTTTTAATATTTGTTTTGTATTTTTATTACCGCAGTTTGCAATTAAATATTTTATTCACCGCGCCCCTGATTTCTTTGATTGGCGTTCTGGTTTATTTGATTTTCCTTTAGATTCCGCAACTCTAGCACAAGAAGCAACAAGGATTTTTCAAGAAAGAAATGATGAGGAATATGTAAAATTAACGAATGAAGAAGCAAATAAGAAAATCTTAGAAATTATAGATATTATTGAACATGAAATAGATAATGAACAAAAAGCTGAATTATTTTTTGAATTAGGTAATTTGCAAAGAGTTAGAGGAAATCATGAAGAAGCCATATCTTCCTACGACAAAGCTGTGGAATTTAAACCTGATTATCACGA
>JBAXRM010000085.1:0-18804 GCA_037131225.1 Nostocales cyanobacterium ELA583
TCCCTATTCCCTATTCCCTATTCCCTATTCCCTATTCCCTATTCCCTATTCCCTGTTCTATTGTAATTTCAAAAATTTATTCAAAGCTACTACCATACTCGGTGGCCAACGGCGGATATTTGTTACCCAATTCATATCTTTATAACGGGTATCTAGTCCATAAGCTGCTACCCAATTACTCTCCGCTTCACCGATGTTTCCCGTTACCCAATAAGCGGCTGTTAAGGCGGCTCGCATATCGGCAAATTGGGGATATTTACGGACTATATTTCGCATTTCGCGGATAGCTTTATCTGTTTGACTAGTTTCATATAAAGCCAGGGCATAATTAGCTCTAGCAAAGGCAAACGTCGGGGCAATTTCTGTAGCTTTTTGGTAATCTAAAATGGCTTCTTGCCATTTCCCTAAACCTGCTTTAGCGTTACCACGATTATTATAAGCCATTTCATCTTTGGGATCTAATTCTAATACATGATTATAATCCGCGATCGCTTCTTCCCATCTTCCCAAACCTTCTAATGCAGTCCCCCGATTTAAAAAAGGATCTGTAACATTGGGAGCAAGTTCTACAGCTTTGTTATAATCTGTCAACGCTGCTGCTAATTTATTCTGACTGACACGAGAATTACCGCGATTACTCCATGCTCCCGCATTCGTGGGGAATTTTTCAATAATTGCTGTCCAATAAGTTTCTGCTGTCACAAAATCACCTTGATTTGTAGCTGCAAAGGCTTTAGTCGCTAATTCGTCCCCCGCTTGTAACTCTTGGGTAGTAATAAGTTGAGATTCTGCCATAACTGGTGCATTCCAGCCAAAAACCAGCAATAGACTCAGGAAAATACTAATTAGTTTCATTATCTAACTGTGACGTGATATGTAACAAAATTAATGATATAGCAGATATTGCAACTGCCCAGGAAACCAGGAAAAAAATAATCATAAAACATTTACACCAAAAGACTTTCAAGCCTGTTCTTAGTGAAGATTTCCCTGTTCCCTAACCAAGAAAATTCCTAAATTTCTGCATTCATTGGTCAATTAGTCAAAGATTGAGTTAAAATAAGGGGTCGCAAAGTAAGTAAAACCCGGATATTCCCCGGAGGTGTAATTGACCAAGTTCATTTTGAAAATTCTCTGGTTAGACGAAAACGTCGCCCTCGCAGTTGACCAAGTTGTTGGTAAAGGTTCTAGTCCCTTAACAAAATACTTCTTCTGGCCCAGAAATGATGCCTGGGAAGAGCTAAAAAAAGAATTAGAATCCAAACACTGGATTACAGATGTTGATCGGGTAGAATTGCTCAACAAAGCTACAGAAGTGATTAACTACTGGCAAGAAGAAGGCAGAAAACGCCCAATGGCAGAAGCGCAGTTGAAATTTCCAGAAATCGCCTTTACAGGTAGCGCCTGATTATTTTAAGTTGGTAATGGGTAATTGAGAGTTGATAATTGAGAATTGATCATTAATAATTGTCAATTATCAATTCTTATTTACGCCACAATTTGATTGTCTTGTCCTTACTGCCACTGGCAATCAATCCCCCATCATCACTCATAGCAACGCTAGATACTGAGTCTGTATGACCTACAAGACTAGCAATTTCTTTTTTTGTGCTAATTTGCCAAATTTTTACCATTTTATCCCAACTGCCACTAATCAGCGTTTCTCCGTCGGTACTAAAAGCCACAGCTACCACTGACCAAGAATGACCTGAAAGTGTGCTAATTAATTCAGCAGTGTTAACATCCCATAACTTGATGGTATTATCACCGCTACCAGTCGCTAACATTTGACCATTGGGACTAAAAGCAACTGTCAAAACTGCCCAAGTATGACCTGAAAGGGTTGTTAATAAGTTAAATTTTCCCTCTGTTAATTTCCAGATGCGAACCGTGCGATCATAACTAGCACTAGCTAAAATTTGACCATTAGGACTAAAAGCAACAGCATTTACTTGTAATTTATGTCCGGTTAAAGTATCCAGTGCTAAACCTGTATTTATATCCCAGATTTTAATAGTTTTATCCCAACTTCCACTAGCTAAAATTTGTCCCTGGGGATGAAATACGAGGGATTTAACAGCGTGTGCGTGTCCAGAGAAGGTATGAATTTTTGCTAATGTCTTTACATCCCACAAATTGATAGTTTGATCATCACTAGCTGTAGCTAAAATTGTATCATCATCATTAAAAATAACTGCTGTGACGGCTTGAGTATGTCCAGGAAAATTTACTATTAATTGCTGACTGCTTAAATCCCATAATTTAATACTTTTATTATCTTCACCACTAGCTAATAGTTTACTATCATGGCTTAATACTACAGTATTAATAGAACTATTAATTTGATTTTCTAAAGTATGGGAAAGTTGCCAAGAATGATTTTTATTCGGGGATAATAAAGGTAAATAATTATCCTTAATTCCCAAAGTATAGATAAGTTGTTCTGCTGATTGCCAACGTTCTTCTAAATTAGATTTTATCAGTTTATCAAGAATTGTTCCTAGCTGTTCACTAATTTTATCGGTAAGATAATCTCGCCATACCCAGCTATTATTAGTAATATCAAATAATTCAAAAGGTGGTACTTGAGTTAATAGATAAATACAAGTTACACCTAAACTATAAAGGTCACTAGCAAAGACTGGTTTACCTTGTGCTTGTTCTGGGGAAATATATTCTGGACTACCAAATAGATCATTTGTTGATTGATTTGTACTCACAATCTTGATTCCCGTAAAATCAACCAAGACTAGATTCTCTAATAAATCTTGATTTTGATTTAGAGAACGCAAAATAATATTTTTTGGTTGAATATTCCGATGAATAATTTGATGATTATGAATAAATCTGACTATTAGTAATAACCTTTTTAAAACTTGCCAAATCTGAGTTTCATTAAAAACACCTTGCTTCGCTAATAAAGTATCTAAATTATCACCATCAATAAATTCTTGAACTAAGTAGTAATATTCATCTTCTCTAAAATGTGTGATTAAAGTAGGAATTTGAGGATGTTTACCTAATTCAGTTAATTGCTGTACCCGATATTGATAATATTCCAGTGTTTGATGTTGAAATAAAAATCTCTGAATAACACAAGGAACTGGCGGAAATTTACCTTCGTCTACAGCGAGAAAAGTTTGGTATAATTCCCCTTGAGCAATCGGCTTAATTAAACGGTAAAATTCTTTAATTAACACAACTTATTTTCTAGATTCCTCTTGGTATCTCTGCGTGAAAAAAATAGTTATCCCATTTCCTTGTAAAACTGCACCAAATTTATTTGACCTCTTCTTCCTTTGCGCCTTTGCTCCTTTATGTCTACCCTGCGGGATATCTAAAAGAGATAGTGCAAGATACTATCATAGAATAAGTTTTTTGTCAAGTCGTAATTTCTCTGGCTTTACAAAAATTAAGATTTTTATTAAATTACTTTACATAGAAGCATTAAGTTAATCATGAACATTTTTAGCTTATTTCTTGATAACGATTAATTAACAAATTATCTGGGAGATTCCGATTGTGGCTTTAACTATCCAGTCTGCTCAAACTATTTTTTCTAATACTCAAGTTCCTAGTCCTATTCCCGCAACTATAGCATTATTTGATCAACTTAACGTTGATGATCAATTAGCTTATCTTTGGTATGCTTACGCTGAAATGGGTAAAACTATTACTCCCGCAGCACCTGGAGTAGCCCGCTTGCAACTAGCAGAAAGTTTGCTGACCCAAATTAAGCAAATGTCTCGTGAAGATCAAACTAAAGTTATGCGGGATTTAGCCAGCCGCGCTGATACTCCTATTAGCCGTTCCTATGGTTTCTTTAGCGTCAACACCAAACTAGCTTTCTGGTACGAGTTAGGAGAATTGATGAAACAGGGAATCATCACTCCAATTCCTGCTGGTTATCAAATGTCTCCCGGTGTGAAATTTGTCTTAGAAGCCACACAGAAACTTGATCAAGGTCAGCAAATCACTGTATTGCGGAATACCGTAGTAGACATGGGATTTGATACTTCTGAGCTTGGTCCTAGTGCTTACCCCAAAGCAACTACAGAACCTGCTTTCCAACGCACAACCCCAGTTATTTCTTCCGTTAAAATTGACGGGATTACAGAACCCGCTGTGTTAGGCTACATTGAAGCCATGAATGCAGATAAATTTGAAGATGCTATTGCACTCTTTACTCCCGACGGTGCGCTACAACCACCATTCCAAAAGCCAATTATAGGACGGGAAGCGATCGCTAAATATATGCGCGAAGAAGCACAAGGACTAAACATGATGCCACAACAAGGTATTTGCGAAGTTCAACCAGACGGTTCTAAACAACTAAAAGTCACAGGAGTAGTGCAAACTCCTTGGTTTGGTGTCACAGTTGGAATGAACATTTCCTGGCGGTTTTTAATCAATCCCGATGGAAAAATCTTCTTCGTAGCGATTGATATGCTGGCCTCTCCTCAAGAACTCATGAATCTGCGTCGAGTCTAATTAAATCAAGAGGCTGTCGAAAATCAAATTTACTGGTAATTTCTACAGCCTCGCAATAATCAAGTGAAAGATATTGACACTGACCATGAAATTTGATACTTATTAGACATCCACCAAGGTAAGATTAAGTAATCAGAAAAAAATCCTATAGCGGTATGCACTTGAATGAGATACATCATAAGCTCCCTCCTTGCTTGCGGGGGTGGGGTTATTGTATTTCACTCAGCCAAGAACTGCTATAGTTCATCATTAAAATATGACACATACAGAAAATTTATCTAATGAGGTCAAGCTAGAAAAAACAGTTATTAAAGAGGAAAGACAATTACCGATAACAGCGGCAATCCTGTCACTATTTATTGCATTATTCGCTCTATCTCTGGCTGCTATCTTTATTAGATTGAGCGAGGTAGAACTTGGTTCTAATGCTACGATTTTTAATCGTATGTGGATAGCTACAATCTGTTTTGGAGTTTGGAATAGTTTTAAACAAATACAATTTCACCGATTAAAAGATTCAAATATCACAGTAGTTGGTTCTCATAATTCTAGTTGGCAACAAAATTTAGGACTTATACTTTTGATGGGTATAGTTTCATCCATCTCTGTTACTTTATGGGCGTGGTCACTAACACAAACTAGTGTTGCTAACTCTACATTACTAAGAAATCTGACTCCAGTTTTTACCACTTTATTTGGATGGTTATTCTTAAAACAATCATTTGACATCACATTTTTAATTGGAATGGCGATCGCCTTAGTAGGAGTAATTACTATTAGTATTACAGACTTCTCCTATTCTATTAACAACATAACTGGTGATGTAGCGGCTTTATTCGCTGCTGTATTCTATAGTATTTATATTTTAATTGTCAAACAACTTCGGGCTAGATTGTCTTCTTCCACTATTCTTCTGTGGCGCTGTTTTATAGGAACAGTGTTCACCTTGCCCATTGTATTGCTAACTGAACAGCAAGTTTTTCCTCATTCATATTCAGGTTGGTTAGCGGTAATTTCCCTATCCCTTGTTTGCCAAGTTTTAGGACAAGGACTTGTAGCACAATCTCTTAACCAACTATCTCCTGGTTTTGTGGCTACAACTCTTTTATTTGAACCAGCAATCACGGCGATTATAGCTTGGGTTATTTTTTCTGAACAGTTAAGTTTATTAAATTGGTTGGCATTTTGTGTTATTTTAATCGGTATATACTTAGCTAAACCAAATCAAACTATAGTCAAAACAAACGAAGTCAATGATTAATCATCTGTCCAACAAGATAGATCTCGATTGGGATTCCAGTTCTTTAAGGCATTCCTTAAACCAATTATATCCAAAATTACGGATTGCTGTAATTCATGGAGGCAACAGCAGCAAAGAAGGTTCAGTTATTTACAAAACTCATAATCCCCGCTCAACAAAAACCTATGAACCCGTAGCCCAAGATATCGCTAATGCACTAGTGAAAATCGGATTTCATCATGTTTTTGTTATGGCAGATGATATGACGCTTCCACAAAAACTCAAACAAGAGAATATTCATATTGCATGGCTCAATACTGGTGGTGTTCAGGGATATAACCAAATATGTCACACACCTGCACTTTTGGAAATGCTGGGAATTCCCTATATAGGACATAACCCTTTAAATAGTTCTAAACTGGATCAAAAACATATCTTTAAACTGGAACTTCAAGCGCTTGGAATTAAGACAGCCCCATTTATTACTTGGCATCCTGCCCAGGGAATTTTTAATCCTCACCTTGATGAACGCTTTGCTAAAACTTTTCAGGAATATAGCGGTCCATTTATTGTTAAACCTGTGTCTGGTCGTGCCTCATTAAATATTCATTATGTAGAAACTATTGATGGTTTATCCGAAGCAGTGACGAATCTCCACAAAATCACCCATGATACTGCTTTAATTGAAACTTATTGTTCAGGGCGTGAATTTTGCGTTTCTGTATGTGGTTATATTACTCATGGGAATCAGACGTTTTATCGGCAGAATAAACCTTTTGCTTTTTCTACAATCGAACGTTTTTTAGAGCATGGAGAATATATTTTTACATCAATGGATAAGAAAGCAATTACTATAGAAAGAATTCGCTTACTTAACGATGAAGAACAAGAATTGAAGCAAAACTTAATTACAATTGCCCAGAAGATTTATCAAGATTTTCATCTCAATACTTTAGTAAGAATTGATTTGAGGCATGATGAAAATGGTGTACTTCATGTACTAGAAGCCAATCCTAAGCCAGACCTAAAGCAACCCACTGATAATATAACTAGTTTAGTAGTGCAAGGGTTAAATGAATACGGCATGACTTACGAAGATATCATTTTAAGTTTGCTAAGTGATCGTCTAGACTATTTGTTAACTTATCATCGGGCAAATATTAAGCATATAGATGAGATGATCAATTAAACTCGTAGTTTGTCCAAAATCGGCAATGGTTAATGATTGGAAAAAAGTCCCATTCTACCTCTGGGTTATAAAAATTCAATTTTTCTCCAAGACAGACCAACCCAAATTTGTAGATTGTTCATAAACCCGTTTCAAAGTATTCACATCTCTAATCGAAATAAACGGTGGTTTCCGAACTTGGGAAAAATACATAGTGTCAGTTTCTAGAAGACTATGCCCCCAAATTCCCAAAGCATGGCCAAGTTCATGACGTGCTGCTGATAATACATAATCACCAATTTGAGTAGGACTCAATAAAATAGTAAACCGGTGAGATAACATATTATTTTCATTATATAAATCATAAGTAGTTAAAGCCGAACGCGTACGCAGTATTTTACCATTTGGTTCACGTTGCAAGGGTGGGGCTTTGCGGAAAATTGTAATATCAGCAATAGCGGATTTTTCTACTATTTGTAAAGGTAAATAAATACTCCATTCTTGAACTGCTTTGATAACGCTATTAACCCATACTTGTGATTGCTTTTCATTAATATTTGTTGGTGGTTCTATCTTTACTTTCACTGGAAAATTTGACCAAATTAAATAACCAACTTTCGTAGGTTTGATTTGATCAAAATAATCGCCACTATTTGTTTTATCTTGCCACTGTGCCAGAGTCGGTGGTAAAGGATGGTGTTTTTGGCGAATAGGTAGAGAAGTTAATAATTGAACGTTTCTTTCCTGTTCCCCGACAACAGGATTAACTGGAAAGTTCATGAAAACAACTAGCAGTCCTGTACTTATCGCTAAAGTCAGAACTGCTATTAATTGTCGCTGAAATCGTTGATTTTGGGTAATTTTTCCCATGTTCAGTTTCAATTATTTGGGTAACCAATTAGCACTTAAAACTACAGTTAAACCCATAAAAACCACAACTAATGCCCAAGTAACTCGATTTAAAGTATTTTCGGCACTTTTGGTACTACTAAATAATTGTGCTTGTCCACCGATAGCACCAATGCCATCACCTTTAGGACTATGTAGTAAAACGAGGATAATCAAACCTAGAGCAGAAAATGCCCAAATGCCTTGGATGATGTTACTAATTGCCATATTTAGAAATGTTGTTGATAACAAATTTGAAATTAATTAATCAATTTTGTAGGGGTTTAGCAATGCTAAACCCTTACCTTTTTTAATTTTTTACAAGCCTAGTTGTACAGGAGTACGAGTTAGTTGTAAATCATATTCTGCGGCTTTAAGTAATGATTGCCCAGTCATTTCTTGGGGTTTGGATATTTGTAATATATCCAGAATTGTGGGGGCAATATCGGCTAATTTGCCATCATTTCTTAATTCCACATTTGTTCCATATCCAGGTATTTTGGCTTTTTCACCTTCTACCAAAATTAAAGGAACTGGGTTAGTAGTATGGGCTGTCCAAGGATGACCGCCTTCATCTAGCATATACTCAGCATTGCCATGATCAGCAGTAATAATTGCTGTACCACCAGCTTTACCAATAGTATCAATGAGACGACCTAAACAGCGATCTACAGCTTCAATGGCTATCACGGTCGCTGGAATTTGTCCTGTATGCCCTACCATGTCTGGGTTAGCATAGTTCATCACGACTAGGGAGTAAATACCCTTTCTAATGGCAGCGATCGCCACATCTGTTACAGCTTGTGCTGACATCGCCGGGGCTTGATCATAAGTCGCTACCATTGGACTGCTGACTAATTCCCGGTCTTCTCCCTCACAAGGGTCTTCTAATCCCCCATTAAAGAAGTAGGTGACATGAGCGTATTTTTCAGTTTCGGCAGTTCTAAACTGTTTTAAACCACGATTAGCGATCACTTCACCCAAAATATTACTCAGATTTTGCGGTGCGAAAGCCACAGAAACTGGCAATTCTGGATCATACTGGGTAAAAGTTACAAAGGAAAGCGGTTGAATTTTCTCTCTTGCAAACCCGTTAAAAGTGTTGCTGACAAAGGCTTGAGTTAGTTCTCTAGCCCGGTCAGGGCGGAAATTGAAAAATATAACCCCATCACCAGATTCTACCGCGCCTGGTTGCAGACGGACTGGGAGAATAAACTCATCAGTAATACTTTCAGCGTAAGCTGCTTGCACTGTCTCTACAGCAGTGAGTCCATTCCCAGCACCATCTGTTGTCATCACATCGTAAGCGCGTTGGACTCGATCCCAACGGTTATCACGATCCATGGCATAATAGCGACCGCTGATGGTAGCAATTTCACCAATGCCCGTTTTATCTATGTAGTCTTCCAATTGCTGGATGACGTTGATAGCATCTTTGGGTTTGGTGTCACGGCCATCAGTAATGGCGTGGATACAAACTTGTGAAAGTTGCTGTTCCTTTGCTAAGTCAAGTAGTCCAAATAGATGGGTAATATGGGAATGCACCCCGCCATCAGAACAAAGCCCCACTAGATGTAACTTGCCATTAGCAGAACGCACTTCTTGGCAAATTTTGACAAGGGCTGGGTTTGCGGCTAAAGAACCGTCTTCTACAGCATCTGAGATCCGTACCAGTTCTTGGGGTACGACTCGACCAGCGCCAATGTTCAAATGACCAACTTCCGAGTTGCCCATTTGACCTTCTGGCAACCCTACGGCTTTTCCTGATGTGCGAATGAGGGTGTGGGGATAGACTGCCCATAAACTGTCCATAATGGGAGTTTTCGCAGCGTTAATAGCGTTTCCTCGCGTTTCCTCACAGTAGCCCCATCCATCTAGAATGACTAGCACCACAGGAGCAACAGGTGCTTTGGTCATAGTAAAATTGCCCTTTACTTTTTGTAATACTCGAATGATACCATTGCTAACCAACTATGGAGGTTAAATTCTGCATATTGAATTAATGATTGCTATTTTAAATTGCAAATAATGTATAAAATAGATTATGTATAAATTGACTTAGAATTATTTTGTTGTGCGATCGCTAATATTGGCGGGTAAAGCTTGAAGAAATGGTATAGAACGGATATTTATTATCATTTCCTTATTGTATATAAAAAACTTTAGTATTTATTTTCATGAAGTTTTTAATTCAAAATAAATGTACGAATACTGCTTTCAAATATTTGTAAATTTTCTTCAAAATCACTAGACTTACAAATAAAACTTACTGCCCAACTGGTATTATTCGAATTTAATAAATAGCTTATTTGTTTTATTCTATTGTTTGCTTCTATGACTATAATTCCTGTTTCATATTGTCCATCTGAATTTACTCTCATATCTACTAAACGCAATGTATTTGCATCTATATTTAAAAATGCTTGGTATGTTTCTTTTAAAGACTGTCTTAATGTAGTATTAGGAGAAATTGCTTCTCGAAACACTAATACAAACTGATCTGACGAAGAATTCACAGCCAAGATATTGGGTGTTATTCCTAAATTTTGATGAAGATATTTATTCATAAAATTCTCAGTATCTAGTTGCTGTAAATTACTAGTTTGCCAATTTGGCGGCAACCATAATGACGCACCTCCACCCTGAAACTTTTTCCAACCATAGGGAATTCGTGGATATGTGTTTTTATTAGAAACATGAGGTGCTTGATTCGGAGGTTGAGAATTTATTTTCTTCGGATTATTTTTCTTCTGTATTTCAGTTGGTTGTGAAATTGCAACTGGTTGACTAGCTTGAGGTCGAAAAATCTTACTAATATCTTTCCAACCAAATCTAAAAAATATTAATATTACTCCACCAATTAATGCTCCAATACCTTGATAAATTTGCTGAGATGATTCATTTGTTTGATTCTTTGATGATTGCTGTTGAGAACTTGAAACTGTTTTATGTTGTGTATGCTGTTGAGGTGGTTTTACCAAAGTAGATGGTACTGTTGAAGCTGAAGTAGAAGATAAATATGATAAATTATTAATATCAGATATACACCGCAAAATCATTTCTGCATTTTGTGGACGTTTTCCCGAAAAAGGTTCGCTTAGATAATCAATCAAACCCGCTAATGGCTTAGATACTTGTGAAGCACTATCTCGCCATATTAACTTACCTGTTTGAGAATCTTCAGAAAATTCATCAGGAGATTTACCAGTTAACAAATAAATAAATGTTCGACCAAGAGCAAAAAAATCTGATTGTGGTACAGCCTTACCATTTGCTTGTTCCAAAGGTGTATAACCTGGAGAAATAATACCTGTTATATTTTGTCCCGCTGCTTTTTGGTAATAAGTTTTTGTGACTTCTCTCGCTGTACCAAAATCAATTAATGCCAAATGTCCATCTGCTTTAAGCATAATATTTGATGGCTTAATATCTCGATGAAAAAAGTTTTGTTTATGTACCTCATTTAAAATATTTGCTAATTGAGTTAACCATAAAATTGCTAATTTCTCATCAATGGGGCGATTATCTCTTTGTTCCATATATTGGGACAAATCCAACCCCTCAATTTTTTCCATCACTAAACAATGCAAAGGTGATTGGCTATTTCTGGGGAAAAATGTAAAATATACTTCTGCTTTCGGTATTCCTGAATGATTTAACTGAGTTAATACTCGTGCTTCTTGTTGAAAAAGCGATACTGCTTTCGGGTCATCTAAGGTTAATACTTTTAACACTTTGAGGGTGTTATTTTGGCTAACCTCAAAAGTCTTACCAAAGCCACCTTCCCCTAATTGACGAATCACTCGATAGCGACCTTCTAATAGCAATTCCGAGCCACAAGTTTCACAAAATAGGATATTGTTAGGATTTTGCGACTTTGGGCAGTTAGGATTGATGCACAGGCTCATAATCTTAGCAGGTAGCAGATTTATCTTAACTCCTATATTATACGCACTATCAGGGTTTAGCAATGCCCACGAGGTCAACTTAACCTAAAACCCATAGCCCGTCTGGAAATTCATTCCCAGTCTCATAGCAAAAGTTGTCTTTTGATGACTAAAAATCCAGTTTTTCTAACTCTACACCTAAAATAGTTGAAACAGTCTGAGTATCAGCAAGTAACCATGTCTCGAAATTTCTAATTGCTAAACCTCCGGCAGAGCGATCGCTAATTGGTTTTTCGTTAATATCTAAATGATTATCACGAATAGTAGCCAAGGCACTTTCCAATTTTCTTCGCCTTTCGTCTATTTTATCATCCGCATCAACCACAATGAGGATCATATCTACCTCTTCTGTTGTCCAGCCGCTCATTATCCGTTTTAAGTATTTTGGATCTAAAATAGAGTGTCCAGTTCGTAAAGTAAGTTTTTGTTTTTCTTTAGTTGATGGATGTCTTTGGATAAAATCACAATCAGGCAATCCAGCATATTCTAATTCTCGTCTAATTAAAGTATGGAGTGCGCCCTCGCTTGTTCTTTCAATAACTTTACCCCCATCTTCTGGTTTAATGTAAGGAATACTTGCACCCAATTCTGCTTCCCCTTCGGCAATTAGCCCAATCCGAATCCGACGACTCATTCTGGATTGCCTCCAAACACATTTGTAAACCAAAGTTCACCTAATGCCCCATCATAAGCTTCTAAAGCTTTTTGAAATCGGACAGAATCTATAGGTAATTTATGAACTTGAGTTTTACCTTCTTTGTCTAATTCAACTGCACGAACTTGATATGGTTCAACATAATTTAATAAAAGAGGAGAATGGGTTGTAATTAAAACCTGCACAGGTTTACCAGTTATTCCTTCAGTGGAAACAATTTTTAGCAACTCCATCATTTTGTGCAGTAACCAAGGATGAACTCCATTTTCTATTTCCTCAAAGCAAATAATACTGGGAGTGTTTTCTTGATACAGCGCAGTTAGAAAAGCCAAAATTCTCAATGTTCCATCTGATATATCAGATGAAGGAATATGATGTTCTGAATATCTATCAACTAATTCTAGTAAAAAAGTTTGATTTTCTCCACGAGGCAATATAATCTTTTTTATATTAGGAACAAGTCGTGTTAAACGTTCTTGTAATTCATCGAAACCTTCACGATTAGCAAGTAAAATATCAAGTAAAGCATAGGCAATTCCTTGGCCAGTTTTGTCCATATTCCCATTTGATGAGGCTTGACTAGATAGATCAACTGGAGCAAAATCGTAAATATTAATCTTTTTCAGAGCATTATATATAAGAGAATCTGAGAATTTACCCTCAACCAGAAGTCCTCTTAGTTCACGTGTTGAATTTCTAATTCGACGTAGAGTCTTTTTTTTGTTTTCTATACCCACCGTTCCTTGAGGATAATCAAGATGAACTGATATATCTGAAAAATTTTGACTTTCTTCAGAAGAAGTTGGTTCTATTTTATTAGTAGTGCTGACTTCAAACAAGATATAATCTGGATTTCCATGCCAAAATTTAGATTCAAGTCTCTGCTGATTTGTGCTTATAGTTTTTAAGGATTCTGAAAAAAAATTGATAATTTCCATATTACTTGTACTATCTATCAGCCTTTGCAGAAAATCAGACAATACAGCTATAGCTTCACAAATATTAGATTTACCAGAACCATTAGTACCGATGAATACGGTCAGCGGTTCTAAATCTACTTCTGTATCAAAGAGACTTTTGTAGTGTTGAACTTTTAGTTTAGATAACATCTGTTTGAAAGTAAGCAGATTTAGTTTTACTTTTTAATTTGGGAATAGCTGCGGAACGATCCACAAAAAGATTATGTATCGTCCCGTGATTGGTAGCTAGTTTACTTCTGCTTTGCTCCAGCTTTTGCAGCTTTAGCGGCTTTTTTCGCGGCTTTGTCTGCTTCTAATGCTGCTAATTCTGCTTGTTCTTTCTCTTCGGCTTTCTTATCGAGATAGTAGTGATAATCTCCTAAATAAACGCGGAATTCACCATCACGAATTTCGACAATTTTGTTTGCTACTTGGGAGATAAAATAACGGTCATGGGAAACCACCAGGGCTGTACCGTCATAGTTTTGTAAAGCCTCTTCCATCATTTCCTTCGCAGGAATATCTAAGTGATTGGTAGGCTCATCTAAAATGATTAAATTTGCTGGAACTAAAAGCATTTTTGCCAAGGCTAACCGAGCTTTTTCACCTCCACTCAATGCCTCAACTTTTTTAAATACGGTATCACCAGTAAATAAGAATCTTCCTAACAGTGTGCGGACTTCTTCGTTTGTCCAGTTAGGAACTTCATCATGAATAGTTTGCATGACGGTTTTATTTAAATCCAACGCTTCCGCTTGGTTTTGTTCAAAGTAACCAGGAATAACGTTGTGATCACCTAATTTGACAATCCCTTCTGTGGGTGGTTCAACACCCATCATAATTTTTAACAGTGTGGATTTACCCGCACCATTGGGACCGAGAAACGCAATTCTGTCTCCTCTTTCAACTAGAAGATTTGCCGATAAAAACAGAATTTTCTCCCCATAAACATGAGTTAAATCCTTAATTTCTACTACTTCTCTACCGCTCCGACTAGCATCAGGAAAACGGAAATGCAGAGTTCTTACTCCGCCTGTCGGTGCTTCGATGCGTTCAATTTTATCAAGTAGTTTTTCTCTACTTTTTGCCTGGGTACTGCGGGTAGCACTAGCACGGAATTTTTCTACAAATGCCTGTTGTTTTTCTAATTCTTTTTGCTGACGTTCGTAAGCGTTAAGTTGTGCGTATTGATTTTCGGCCTTTTGTTGGAGATAGGATGAGTAATTGCCAAGATAAGAAGTAGAAACACCTCTTTCAGTTTCGACAATTTGATTACAAAGACGATCTAAAAATTCCCGGTCATGGGAAACTATCACCATGGGGGTAATTAAACCTCGCAGGTAATTTTCTAACCATTCAATGGTTTCTAAATCTAAGTGGTTTGTCGGTTCGTCCAGTAGTAACAAGTCGGGTTTTTGCAGAAGAATTTTTCCTAAACTCATCCGCATTTGCCAACCACCAGAGAAGGCACTAACTAGGCGATCGCTATCTTCGAGTTGAAATCCCATCTCTGGTAATATCTTACCAATCCGCGAGTCTAAGTTATATCCGTCCAAAGCCTCAAATTGACGCTGTAACCGATCTAACTGATGAATAAGTTCATCTAACTCGTCTGGATTAGCAGTTTCCATCTCATGGGGGATGTGAGCTAAAGCCTTCTGCACTTCGTTAGCTTCCTGAAAGACAGTCCAAAATTCTTCTCTGACTGTGCGAGTCGGGTCAACCTCAAACTCTTGGTTAAGATAAGCTATATGTAGACTGGAGGGACGCACAATTTCTCCAGCGGTGGGTTCAATCTCCCCAGAGATAATTTTTAGTTGGGTGGATTTTCCCGCACCGTTAACGCCAACCAAACCAATCCGATCTCCTGGTTTGACTTCCCAGTTGATATCTTTAAGAACTTCGCCTGTAGGATAAATTTTACTGATATGTTCTAATCGCAGCATGAAGTGTTTCGTGGGTAGGAAAAGGGGCAAAGCTAACGCCTTATACAATCTTAACAAAATTTAACGCCTTATGTACATTTTTTTGACTATGAACATAAATTTTTTCCTAACCCAGCCGTAACTAATAGCAGTTTTTCTGATATTTAGACCTAATATTGAAATTTATGGCTGGGGATTGTGGGTAATTATCAAAAACATAGGTGCATTTGCTGGAAAATCGTCACCAATATCCATGTTTTCGCTGGATTCTTTCAGTATTTACCAAAGAAGTATTCCACATTACAACTGAGATATTTTTCTAACCTCTTAGCTATAGGATTATTTTTCTATTTATGGGTTATTATTCCCTTTTTCAAGGAAATAATTTATTGATCAAAGGTTCTGACCACTTTATTCTCTTGATATGGGTTTTATGCTGGCTAATTCTCAAGTTTATTCAGAGTTTAACAATAAATTAATACTGATTTTTTTGAATAATTAAGATAGTAAGGCAACAATAATTAACATCTTAAATTAATAAAAATAGCCGAAAATGTATCTAGTAAGGTTGACAATTTACACTCTTGTAAAGAATTATTATAGTGAAGCCGGATCATCGTTATTGAGGAAAATATGCACACAGTTGTTCTCGTTCTAGTTCAAGTATTAATTGTTATTGGACTCTCCCGACTTGTTGGATTGGGATTCAAATCAATTAAACAACCATTGGTAATTGGCGAAATCTTCGCCGGTATCATGCTTGGTCCATCATTATTTGGTTTAATTGCCCCTGGTTTAGCACATAGCCTGTTTCCACCAGAAACAATGCCTTATTTGAATGTTTTATCGCAAATAGGGCTAATATTTTTCATGTTTCTGATTGGTTTGGAATTAAATCCCAAATATCTGAGTGGTAACTTAAAAACTGCCATTCTCATCTCCAATCTTAGTATTATTGTTCCCTTTGCTTCCGCATCAGTATTATCTTTACTACTTTATCCCTTAGTTGCTAGTACCCATGTAAATTTCGCCCCTTTTGCCTTGTTTTTAGGGGCAGCGATGTCAATTACTGCCTTTCCTGTACTGGCAAGAATTATCACGGAAAATAACTTACAGGGAACTCGTTTAGGGACATTAGCCTTAACCTGCGCGGCAGTAGATGATGTCACAGCTTGGTGTATTTTAGCCATAGCGATCGCCGTTGCTCGTCACGGTAGCATTGATCAACAAGCTGTTCTCACCATTATTGAAAGCATTGCTTATATTGGCTTCATGTTTACAGTCGGACGGTGGTTTCTCAAACGGTTGAGTAAACATCATCGTCGGGCTGGGCGTTTAAGTCAATTGGTTTTGGCTGTAATTTATATGGGAGTTGTTTCCTCTGCCCTAATTACTGAATTTATCGGCATTCACCTGATTTTTGGCGCATTCTTATTAGGCGCAGTCATGCCCAAAGATGAAGAATTAGTCAGAGAATTAGCCATAAAAACTGAAGATTTTGTTCTCATCTTTCTATTACCAATCTTCTTTGCTTATAGTGGTTTAAAGACACAAATTGGTTTACTCAACAGTCCTCATTTATGGCTATTATCTGCCTTAATTTTATTAGTAGCAATCGGCGGTAAATATATTGGTGCTTATGTAGCTGCTCGGATTAGTGGCATTGACAAACGGGAAGCCTCAGCCTTGGGTTGGTTAATGAATACTCGCGGTTTAACTGAGTTAATTGTCCTAAATATTGGTTTAGAGTTAGGCGTAATTACACCCTTACTTTTTACCATGTTAGTAATTATGGCTTTGGTGACAACATTTATGACTTCACCATTACTGGAATGGACATATCCCAAACGCCTGATCCGATTAGATATGGTTGAACCAGAAGCAGAAATACAACCAGAAACAGCACCAGAAATCAGAGAACCTCAAATTATCCCATATCGGATGTTAGTCCCAGTGGCTAATCCCAGCACCCAAAAAGGTTTGTTACAGTTAGCAACAGCGATCGCCGTTAACAACCGACAACCTGCTATTGTTTATCCCTTGAGTTTCATTGAACTAGAAGAAGACTATGGCTTTGAAAGTACCCCAACTGAAGCTGACAGACTCATTGCCGAACGTCGCCAAAAACTAGAAGAATTAATCAATACCCTAGAACCAGCACTGACTCGTTCCTGTATTCATCCCATAGTTCGCATATCTAGCAATGTCGCCAGAGAAACCGCACAGATAGCCAAAATTGAACAACCAGATTTAGTTCTTGTCGGCTGGCATCGTCCAGCTTTTAGTAACAATCGGTTAGGGGGAAGAGTCGGACAAATTCTCAGTACCACACCGGTAGATGTAGCCGTATTTGTAGATAAAGGTGGCGATCGCTTAGAAAATCTCTTAGTTCCTTACTCAGCTAACATTCATGACGATTTAGCATTAATTATCGCCTTGAGAATGCTCATTAACCGTGATACTTGTATGTTACAAGTTTTACAAGTATTTACAGGCACTCATGCCCAAGACGAATTAAGTTATGAACTCAACGCCATGATTGAACGATTACCTAAGAATGTCCGCGATCGCATTGAAATCAAAAGCGTTACATCCCCAGAACCAATCCAAGCCGTAATTGCTGCCTCAGAAAATGTTGATTTAACCATTGTTGGTACTAGCCGTCTGTGGGGAATTGAACGCCAAACCCTCGGAAGATACACAGATCAACTCGCTATCCAATGTCGTTCTTCATTACTCATTACCCGTCGTTACAGTCAAGTTACCTCACACCTGAATTCTCTCTTACCAGCAATTAATAGCCAAGAAATAATTCATAATCCCTAAAATGAAAACTAGAACTAATCCAATTCTTCCATCTCTTGGCGTGAGCTTATTTAGCTTGATTGCTTTCACCCCTAGCATCAGTCTTGCCCAACCATTAGCACAACTGAATAATTGGGAATTTAACCCCAAAACACAAAAATTAGAAATCAGCCTTTCAGCCACAGCCACACCCCAGTATTTTTACCTTTCTCAACCCCAACGTCTAGTTCTCGACCTACCTAATACCAAACTCGGTAAAGTCTCCACCCAAAAAGAATATTCAGGCGCAATTCAGAAAATTCGTATTTCCCAACTCAATGCCAATATCACCCGCATAGTTCTCGACCTAGCACCAGAGAGTAAATTTGAAGCCAAAAAAGTCCAACTTCAGCCCTTTTCTCCACAAAAACCCACCCGCTGGGTATTCAATCCTTATCTTACCTTTTCTCCCGCCAACAGTCTGTTAACAATACCCACAACCACCCTACCACCATCCACAAACCTCACAAATAACTCCCAACAACCCCTAATCACCGTACCACCCATAAATTCTCAAAACCCCCCGGCAATTACCAATTCCCCTCTTCCTCCCGTTATGTTGTCCACACCTGGAGAAAACAAAAACAGTTCCCCAAATAAACTCAAAGAAATTCCCATAATTGAATTTGGGCAACCTTTACCCAAGAATCTATAAAATAGTAAAAATACAAAAATTACCGCCTTGTT
>JBAXRM010000086.1:0-18684 GCA_037131225.1 Nostocales cyanobacterium ELA583
TAACTTTGTCCGATACATAAGCTCCCTCTAGAGTCTCCATGAAAAGTTCTTTC
Organism: Nostocales cyanobacterium ELA583; assembly: GCA_037131225.1. Classification (GTDB taxonomy): domain Bacteria; phylum Cyanobacteriota; class Cyanobacteriia; order Cyanobacteriales; family Nostocaceae; genus Dolichospermum. Next base: position 54 of record JBAXRM010000086.1, read on the forward strand.
TTTTAGTGTCTTCGCTTCTGGTCGTCCCCAAAAGCTATTGTCTCCTGCCAGAAATGGCTGTTCATCCGTCTTTACCTCTTGTACCACTAGTTTCATTAGTTTCCTTTTCGGTGGACGACTATCATGCAGTGCTGCATAAGTACTTGACCATTGCCGTCTAAATACTGGACTTTGTGACAAGCTTACAAATGATGTGATACTTGGACTTGTTAATACTGCATCCATCAATTCAAATACTGCATCTCTGGCCTTCCCCAATGAATCGTAGATACCTTGGCGGAATTTTTCTAGTTGTGTCAGGATCATCATGTCAATGATTTATTACTTTCATTGACTTTACGCCAGTCAGTGTTACTGCTGACGGCTTTTCTCTAGTTTTTAGTCCAAAGTCCAGTATGTAATTACTTGGTAATATTAATTTTATGTAAGATCACGCCAAATTTTTGTAGAGACCTGCTATGGCAGATCCCTACAACTAGGAAAACTTATGATTACTGATAACTGCGAGTACCGACAGCAACACAGTAAAGTGCCGCATGACGTTCCCCGTCAATGCCCAAAAGGTTATTCAAACCCATATCATGAAATCCACCAATACAAAGACTATCCAGCCCCAATTGCACAGCCATTAAACATACATTTTCCGCTTGATGACCAGCTTCCAAAAGCGCAAAGCGATAACCCCGCGCACCGTATTTACACATAGATCGCATAAAAACAGATGTGAACACAAATAGAGCATTGGCATTCACAATGTAATCTTGATGTAACAATGGTTCTACAAAATCTGCTGGTACTGCCTCATTAACCCAATGTAGCCCATGTCCGCGAGGCTCATAGTGATATAGTCCAGCACCTAGACCTGCTACCGCTTGTGTAGAAACGAACATCTCCAGCGGATAAAGTCCTCCCGCAGAAGGTGAGTTGCGAGCTTCATAGAATTGACCGTCTACTTGACGCAACCCGTGAAGTCCACATCCTGCATCGAGCAATTGAGCCAAGCAAACGAGTGGCATGACATGATTCTCAAATGATCGCACAGAAGAACGCGCCGCCAAAAGCTCATTTAGTGGGCTATTGCGTGGTGCTTTTGGCAATTCCAGAAAAGGATCTTCTGGCAGATACCGCAGTTCATTAGCTGGAACTCGCTTAACATAACTTTTAGGGACAGGAGAATTCAAATGATACAGGAGAGCTAACTCCAGAGGTTCATTAACTTTTTGCATGACTACTAATTTCCTTATTTTAAGCCATAGGATGGGGGCAGGGATTGAGATCATTTATTGTCCGTCGGCCACCATAACCCAACCTTTCTGGGACTTCAAACAAACGCCGAGTTCCCAGTGGCTCTTGTCCATGACCAAAATATATGGGGACGATTTCACTGGCTAAAGTCCGCACCACACGGAAACCGAGAGACGCGATATCAGGAGTTGTAATATCCACTAAATAGGGTTCAGCACCCACCGAATGCAGCCTAGTAACTACTGACTGTAATTTCTCTGCTTCTGCCTGAGATTCATAAATTGGTAGATATTCAACTTGGCAAGATTTGTTATGGTGAAATAAGAAATCCAACTCACTTAGGCGAGACGTTGTGTAAAAGAAAGCGTTGTGATCGTCCAAATTCTTGACATCGCTATATTGATGGAGATTAGCCCCAGCCCCGGTAGTCATCCGTTCTATATCACCAAAGCGGGCTTGACAAACTTCAAAAATCGCTTTATTAAAAGCCGTAGCCCCATCCAGATGACATCCCAGACCAGTGGCCACAGCCGGACTTTTGCCCGAACGGTCAATTAACATAGCCAGAACCACTGGGACTTGAATATCAGTAGTCAAATCAAAGGCAACTAGCTCAATCCCAAATCTAGCGTAGTGGCGGGCAATTTCCGTCTCAATTCCTGGTAAGTGGTCAAAATAGATGCGGGGAACAGGGAGGCGATTTAACCAGGTAATGATAAAAGCATCGCGCTCAATCAACTCGCATAAGCCCCGGTAGGCAGCAAACTCCAAATCAGGACCACTAGCCATACCATTAGAAGTAACAGGTAAAATATGATCTCCTTGTTGGTCGCCGTCCCAGTCCAAATAAACCAAGAAAGCTGGGACTAAAACCTGTTGGTTGCTGGCTAAAGACAGGGCAGTCATCCAGGAAGTCTGCATTGCTGGATCAAAAGCTGGGAAAGGGAAATTTGGATTGGAGTATTGTTGGTCAGAAAAAGGGGAAAAAACTGAAGGAGGAACGGCACGACTACCTAATTCTTCATAACTACCAAAAGTCAGTTGCCGATAATCAACAATACCGCCGCAATATCTTTCTATAGCTTCGCCCACAGCCCCAAAAATAGCCTGCTCATCAGTCATGCCCCTACCGACACCGTAGCGTAAATCATCCTGCTGTTTGCGAAGCTGGAAACTTGCTAATTCAGCTTGCCACAAAACCGGGAAATCAAACTCCGTATAAGGCTTGTTAAATCTATCTAAAGCTCGGATAATCCCAGTATGGGGGCTGACCAAATCACGCCAGCGGGGACTTGCGATTGCTGTATTCACCTTCTTCTCTCCTAATCTTGAAGACTTACGCAAAAACTCTTTGAAACTCTTATTCCTTCGTGTCCTTCGTTCCTTTGTGGTTGATTCCTCCATATTTCCTATTCCCTGTCCTTGCTGAACAATGGGGACAACCTGGTTTCTTTAGGACAACGTTATGAGTGAGATTTGTGCCAAGCAAGTCCAGATGCAGTAATTTTCCGTCAGTAGCCATAGGTAGACCAAGAATCATTTTCACAGACTCCAGAGCTAGATAACTACCAACCAACATCTGGGCTATGGGCAAATTTTCGCGCAGTCGTGGTTGAGAAAGGCGTTCTCGGTTTAGTAACTGCTCAATCGCCAATTCAGCATCTGGCAGCTTAGAACAGGCCATAGACCGCATCCGATAGCATAGATAGCAAGGGCCGTCCTGGGAAAAAACCAGCGGCCCCACAGTTCCCTCAACACCAGCCGCCCCACCTGGTAGCAATGAGCGCTCCATCTTCAGGCATAGTCTATTAAGACGATAGGCTAGATTCACTGATACAGCATCAGTGGCAACAATCACGAGGTCAACGTCATCCAGCAAAGGATTGATTGTTGCGTCGTCAGTTAAAGCATCAGTGATAATCTCAGTTTGGGTGACTCCACCAATGGACTCAATTTGTCGAGCCGCTTCTACACCCCGAAAAGCACCGATTTTATGCAATACCGAACCTGACATGATCAGAGAATCGGATGGAACTGTGTAGGCATCATCGCATAAACGGAGAAAGCCGATACCAGAAGTAGCTAGGTTGATTGCTGCTATTAGTCCCGAACCTCCCAGCCCAAAAATAGCAATCCTCGCATTGGCTAAGTGTTTCTGAACATCCTTTTTTTCAAAGCCTAACTCATGATAAAGGCTGACTTGAGGAAGTAAATAAGCACGACTATCTAAATCAACTGGATCTTCTAGAGACTCCTCCACCAAGCGATTATCCATCAAAAACTCTAAACATTGATTTAGTGAAGAAGCTGTCAACTTTTCGCCAATTGCATCTCGGATTTCTCCTATGGTTCGAGAGCCGTTTAGTAAAGGTAAAACGATGTTTTCTACATCATGCAGCGCTTGACCTTTTACTCTCAGAGTTCGCCGCGTCGTATTGAAGATCATACTTTCTTCGCCACTACAATCTGACGGCATCACATTAATGACAACGTGTTCTAATAGCCGTAGTCGCTGATCATCATTTAATTGCATAAACTTTATTTTAGGAATTGAATGCTTGTTAGTGTGTTTCCTAAATGTAGAGACGTTCCATGGAACGTCTCTACATTCTGTTCTCTTTCCGGGTTTAGTTAGTATCCAAATCCAATTTCATCAGTGTCATTCAACACACTTGATACTGTTCCATTATCGCTAAATCTACATCCCCCACAGCCAGTACAAGGTCTACAGCCAGCACAGCCACGGCATCCACAGCCACCACAGCCAGCACACCCACGGCATCCACGACAACCACGACAGCCACCTCCACCGCAGCCACCGCAGCCACAATTAGCAAACCATCTTTGGGTGGTTTCAGAGTCAAATACTCCCGACATTGCTAGTTTTTCTAAAGCTGCTATTTCTTCCTCCGATAACAAAAGTCTTTCGAGTCTATCTGCTTGGTCTACTAAACGCATTTCTACAGTTGGTTGGTCCAGTGTTTTTTCTGCAAGCATTGTCATCTACTCCTTTTAATTTAAACTCAATAACCTGTTGGCAAATCTATATTCGAGTTCAATCAACAATTAAGAATCCTTCAAGAAGCTGGTTTAATTTGCTTTTTGAATTTTGAATTATGATATGGGATACTAGCCCACAAAATGTCAAAATCGCTTTCTGCTGAGTGCAGGGAAATATCAGATATAATCTATATTTCCTCATTGTCTTTCAGCAAAATCTTGCTCTTGTTAGTGTCACAAATTATGTCTTATTTGCTTATCTAACTTCTATAAAAATATCTATTTCTTGTCAGGCTTGCTTCTTTCCTAAGTAGTAGTATTTTTACTATTGATAGTGAAGAAGGCAATGTATTAAATTGGGTTTATGATCAATAAAATCTTGGAAATAGAAGGTAATCTGATAATTTAGCTCGATTTCAGATAATTTACAGGTAAGTTAAAAATGTAGTTCTATTTCTTTATGGTTACTACTTTAGGAAGGTATTAATCCTTTTTTATTTTTCAGCATTTTATTTAGAGAAACCAAATCAGGCATTTAATAATCCTTTGATTATCAAACTTCTATAGATTCTATGTGGTTTTGATATCCGTAAAAATTCTGAATTAACTATATATTTGAATATTTCTCATGATTCATCCCTAAGAAGTGGAGAACAAAAAATTTGACAATTAGAATAGAAAAATAATATAGGAACCGTAAATGATATTTGAAAAATTTTCACTTTTGGTGAGCAATGCCCAGCAAAAGCCGTACCAATGTAGCATTAATTTTTTAGAATCAGAGAATTGTCTAATATCTTATCAAAAATTAGGTTTAATTAATGAGCGATTTTAGAGTTTGGTTTGGAGACTGCACTAGAGTTTTATTTCGTTCTTTGCCTTTGTTATGGACAGCAGCACCTCAAGAAATGATCTTTTTGGTTGCTGTGACTTTATTGCAAGGGTTTCTTCCGGGAATTAGTGTTTGGATTACCAAACTAGTAGTAGATGCTGTAGCCACAGCCTTAACATCTGGAAGAGCATTAGACGATTCAATTCTCTGGCCTTTGGTAGCAGCATGGGTGGGAGCTTTGCTACTAGAAACGCTTTTATATCCTTGGATATTTGCACTTCAAGGGAATCTCAATGACAAATTAGCAGCTCACATTAGTTTATTATTAATGCGAAAAGCTGATAGTTTTGCCGACCTCAGCCGTTTTGAAGATGCTGAATTTTATGATGAGCTACAAATTCTCCAACAACAAGTTAGCTATAAACCGTTAAATTTAGTCGAAAATTTGGTGGAATTAAGTCGCTCTTTAGTGACTTTAGTTGTAGTAGTTGGGTTACTAATTCCCCTTGCTATTTGGATACCATTGGTAATTGCGATCGCCACTATACCCCAAATAGTAGTTTCTTCCCAATACGGCAGAGCGATTTGGCTAACTTTATTTGAAAACAGTCCCCAAGCTCGGAGAATGCAGTATTACACCACAGTAATGCTGAGTGATACCTATGCCAAAGAAATCAGATTATTTCAGCTAGGCTCATTTTTTATGGAGCTTTACGGACAAGCTTTTCAATCATTACATCAATCTATGCGTCATCTGCGGGGTAAACAAGCATTTTGGTCATCTAGTTTAGCTATTCTGAGTACATTAGGAAATGGATTTGCTTTCTATTGGGTAGTACAAAAAGCTTTTCGAGGAGCATTCAGCCCAGGTAGTGTCCTGCTGTTTGTCCAGTCATTAACTTACTTTCAAAATAATTTAGAAAGATTTGTCAGTCATTGGTTGGATCTATTTGAGAATATTATTTATATGCAGCAGTTTTTCAATTTTCTTGATAGTCCTACCCCAATGGTATTAAACATACCTGGAGAAAAAATCCCCACTCCGATTCGTGCAGGTATTACTTTTGAGCAAGTTGATTTCCACTATCCAGATGGTAGATTAGCACTCAAGGATATTTCTTTTACTCTTTATCCGGGGGAAACAGTAGCCATAGTTGGAGAAAATGGTGCGGGAAAAACTACTTTAGTCAAGCTATTAACTAGGCTCTATGATCCTACAACCGGACGGATTATTGTTGACGGTATAGACCTGAGAGATTTAAATTTACAACAGTGGCGACAGCAAATAGCCGGAGTTTTTCAAGACTTTGGTCACTACTCCCTGACAATAGGGGAAAATATCGCTTTAGGAAATTTAGCGGCTCTAGAAAATCAAGAGATTCTTAAATATGCGGTAGAAAAAGCTGATATCGTCAAACTAGTTGCTGATTTTCCCAGCGGGGAAGATACACAATTGGGTAAGCAATTTGGCGGTACAGAACTTTCTGGAGGACAGTGGCAAAAGTTAGCCCTAGCTCGGGCTTTTGTCCGTAAAGAAGCCCAACTACTACTTCTGGATGAGCCTACCGCAGCCCTTGACCCCCGCAGCGAGTGTGATTTCTACCTGCGCTTTGTTGCACTAGCTGAAGGTAAAACTACTATCCTTATTACCCACAGATTAGCCTCAGTCCGAATGGCTGACAGAATTTTAGTCCTCAAAGATGGTCATTTAATTGAGGATGGTACTCATCAAGAACTGTTACAAAGTGGAGGCGAATATACTGCCCTATGGAATATGCAGGTAAAACAGTACGGGGTGTCGTGAAACCCAAAAATCTGATTCCTTGGCTAATTGGACTGACTGTATTTAGTTTATCGGGAGTTGGTATTGTTTATTTCAGCCATTGGTATCAACCTGCTAAGGATGATATTACAGATTTAACCGTCCCTGTCACTACCAGCAACTTAAAAATTAAAATCAAAACCAATGGAGTTGTCCAACCACTCCGCAAAATAAATATTGGACCAAGAGAAGCAGGTAAAATTGCTAAACTCTATGTAGATGAAGGTAGTTCTGTCCAAAAGGGACAATTAGTCGCAGAAATGGAGCGTCAAGCATTTCAAGCCCAAGTGAATCAGTATCGGGCAATGTTATTGAAAGCAAAAGCCGATTTGCAAGAAAAGCGCAAGGGTTACAGACCAGAAGAAATTGCGATCGCTCAAGCTGATGTAAATAAATATACGGCACAAGTGAGGGAAGCCCAATCTCGTTTGGTATTAGCTACTCAACGAGTCAAGCGCAGACAATATCCTGTATCTCAAGGAGCAATATCCCGTGATGATTTGGATACAGCTTTGAATGAAGAAAAAAGCACCAAGGATAATTTACAACAAGCTAAATTTAGTCTGATATCTGCTCAACAGCAACTAAAAAAACTACTTTCCGGCTATCAGGCTGAGGAAATTACTAAGGCTGCTGCTGAAGTAGCCCAGGCAACTGCACAGTTACAATTTTACGAAACCCAGTTAGAAAATACTTACATTCGCGCCCCTTTCTCTGGCTTAATTACCCGACGTTTTGCTCAAGCGGGTGACTTCGTAACTCCCAATACTTCCGTTTCTACCAATGAAGGGGGAACTAGTGCCTCAATTGCCGAATTAGCCAGTGGTTTGGAGATAGAAGCTAAAGTTCCCGAAGTGAATATGGCGCAGATTAAGCAAAATCAGCCTGTGGAAATTCGGCTTGATGCTTTTCCTGAACAAGTTTTTCAAGGAAAAGTTCGTTTGATTGCTCCTAGAGGTGTCAAGGAAGAAAATGTCACATTTATGCGGGTTAAGGTAGCTTTGGCAACAGGTCAAGATCAACTCAAGGTGGGGCTAAATGTCAAGTTAACTTTTCTTGTGAATGACATTCCCAATGCTTTGGTAATTCCTTCGGCTGCGGTGATATCTGGGAAGGAAGGCCAAGTGGGTGTACTTTTACCAGACAAAGATAATCAGGCAAAATTTCATCCTGTTCAAGTCGGAATTACATCTGGGGATAAAACCCAGATTTTGAATGGACTTTCTGAGGGTGAACGGGTTTTTATTCAACCACCAGCTAACCAATTAATTAATGGTATTGATAATCAGATGGGATCTTAATAGTAGGAGTCAGGAGTCAGGAATCAGGAGTCAGGAGTCAGGAGGAAAGAAGGATAAAGAAGGAGGAATAAGGAAATAAGAATAAGGAAAGAAGAATAAAGAAGGAAATTTCTCTTTTTATGATTTTGAATTATGAATTTGTTAGAAAGTGTGAATATGGCTTTTGCAACTATCTCTGCTAATAAACTTCGTAGCGGACTGACGATGCTGGGGATAATTATTGGCAATGCTTCTGTTATTAGTATGATTGGTATTGGACAGGGCGCACAGAATCTTGTGTTGGGCAAACTTGAGGCTTTTGGCGCAAATCAACTGACAGTATATACCAATTTTGAAGATGATGAGGGGATGAAATTTCCTGATGCTCAATTGGTGTTATCAGACGCGGAAGCAATTAAGGCACAAGTTCCCAGTGTTACTAAAGTTGCTCCTGTAGATGAACAGAAAATGTCAATCAGTTTTAATAATAAGTTAACATCAACAACTGTTAAAGGGACTACACCTGATTTACTCGCTGTCCAGAATCTTATTCTTGTTACTGGCAGAATGTTTAATCAAACACAACAGGAACAACAGGCTCAAGTTACTGTTTTGGGTGCGGAAACTAGCCGAAAACTCTTTGGTGATAAAAATCCTGTTGGGAAAGAGGTGATGATTAATAATATATCTTTTCAGGTTATTGGTTTGTTGCAATCAAAGGGTGCATTTGCTGGGGAGAATTTAGATCAAACTGCTATTGTCCCCCTCACAACTTATGCTAATAGATTAGTGGGAAGGAGATCAATATCTGATATTCCTATTAGTTACATTTTGGTAACGGCAAAAAATAAAGATAGTGTTCGTACCGCAGGTTTTCAAATTACTAATGTTCTGTCTCGACTACATGGTAAAAAAGATATAGCTGTTTTTGCTAATAAAAAGTTTCAAGAATTAGTGTTACAGGTAACTGGTATTTTGTCATTATTATTAGCTTTGATTGCTGCTATTTCTTTGTTAGTCGGTGGAATTGGCATTATGAATATTATGTTAGTTTCTGTGACTGAACGCACTCAAGAAATTGGTTTACGGAAAGCTGTTGGCGCAACTCAGAATGATATTTTAATGCAGTTTTTAATTGAAGCGATTATTCTCTCTCTTTCTGGGTGTTTATTGGGAATAATTTTAGGGGTTGGGGGAAGTTTGCCATTAGCACTTTTCACGCCTCTAACTCCTCAATTTCCTCTATATGCGATTGTTGTCGCCGTATGTATATCTGGTAGTATAGGCGTAATTTTTGGTGTGTTCCCTGCCCGACAAGCTGCTATGTTAGATCCAATTGTTGCGCTGAGAAGTGGCTAATTATTGAGATTTTTTTATTGTTGGTTAAGTAGGGCTGGCAAAAAAGAAAGTAAAAGCATTGATAGATAAAGGTTTACAGGGTTTTACACACAAAAAAGTGCAAGGTTATTAACAATAGATGTTTAAAACCCTGGCATTTTAACTAAAAATAACCGCGTAAATTCGAGGGTTAATTGCCCAACTCTTCTCTTCCTTCTTCCTTCTTCCTTCGTGTCCTTCGCTCCTATCCCTGACGGGACGCTCCGCGAACGTGGTTCATTAACTCCTGAATTCTTACGGTTTGCTGAAAAAGTGGGAAAAGATGCTCATTTTGAAAATTTAAATTGGTGGTAATTCCAAGGGGATACTACCCAGAAGTCCTTTCCGAAAATCAGTGATCATTTGTCGGGCTGTGCGTTCTATATCACCCTTATAACGATGTTCTGCTAAGGCTTGTAAATAGTCTTCTCCTGTGTGCATGATGGAATCGAGATCATACCGTTTAAGAAATGGGTTTGGTGGTAATGAATGAGAATGTGTTTTTTGAAGTTCATTAACTATATCTATGAAGGCCGCAGCTATGAGTTGATTATCATAAGCCGCTTCACCGATATCATCACAAATAGCTAATTTGATGGCTGCGGCTTGGCTGTCAAGTCTGGCTGGAATGACACCAGGAGCATCTAGTAATTGTAGTTCATCAGAAATTCTTACCCACCGCAGTTGACGAGTAACACCGGGACGGGCTGCGCTTTCTACGACTCGCTTTCCTATCAACCGATTAATTAAAGCTGATTTACCGACATTGGGAAAACCAATTACAACAGCGCGGACAGGACGGGGTAACATTCCCCGATCTGTGCGACGTTGGTTAAGTTCTATACCTGCTGCTTGAGCAGCTTTGGTGATGGCAGCGATACCTTGACCATGTTGGGCGTTGGTAAAATAAGGAAATTCACCTCGATTTTTAAACCACTCGATCCATTGCGATCGCACTTGTGGTAAAACCATATCTACTCGGTTGAGTACCAATATTCGTGTTTTTGTCCCCACCCATTCATTCATTTGTGGGTGATTTGTGGATATGGGAATACGAATATCTCGCACTTCTAAAACCACATCAACCCGTTTTAGCTGTTCTTTGAGATTTTTCTCGGCTTTGGCAATGTGTCCGGGATACCATTGAATCAGATTTAATTTGTAATTTTGAGTTATTGACATTAGTAGTTAGTTGAAAACATCTGTTTCCTGTTCCCTATTACTTAGATTGATGTAAAATTAAACGGTTGCCGTCGGGGTCATAAGCGTAAATCTCTCTACCGTGGGAAGCGGTGGAAGTTATTCCGGGTGGGGGATAGCCTAAAGATGTTAGGTGAGATATGGCAGTTTCTAAATTATTTACTTCTAAACACAAACTTAGGGGACTTTGGGCATTAGTGACAAATTCCGGTTCATTTGCTGATTTAGGTTGAAAAATACCTAATTTTAACCCAGTAATTTGAAACTCAGCATAAACCTGGGGAATTAATTTATTCGGTTTTTGTTCTAGCAATTGAGTATAGAAACTGACTATATTATCAAAATTAACTGTGGCTATGGTGACGATTACACTATTATATTGCATATAGGACAATTCAGAAGTCAGCAGTCAGAAGTTTAAAACAAAAAAGAAAGAAGAAAATTCCTTCCCTGTTCCCTTTCAAGCATAATATTGTGACATAAACTTATCAGTCACCTGCCAAAGCTGCTCATCTAATTTTGACAGTGCCCATTCAGCAATTTGTTGGGGTACACCACCATAAAAAGCTTCAGCAATACTACCTGTAATACAAGCTATGGTGTTACTATCACCACCAATAGAAATCGCATTACGAATTGCGTCTTCAAAATCTGTGGATTCTAAAAAGGCGATAATGGCTTGAGGAACCGATTCTAGGCAAGATTCATTGAATTGGTATGTTGGTCTAATTTCCGCTAAAGTAGGTTTTAAGTTGTAGCCAAAGGTACTTTGCACATAAGACTTAATACTAGATTTATCATACCCTGTCCGCGCTAAAAAGATGGCGGCTGCGGTTGCCTGTGCGCCTTTAATGCCTTCAGGATGGTTGTGGGTAATTTCAGCGCTGCTTTGAGCTTCTTGTAATACAGTATTAAGATCATCAAAGACAGAGCCTATGGAACTAACCCGCATGGCTGAACTGTTCCCCCAACTATTGTAGGGTTCGGTATTATCGGATTTTGCCCATTTTCGAAATTTATCACTATAACCAAGTTCTGGATATTCAGCGTAGTATAATTTGAAAGTTTGAATATACTGAAATTGGTCAATATATTTAGTATTATCAGGAAATGTATCCGCATTGAGAATGACTTCTGCAACGGCTATTGTTAGCACCGTGCTGTCTGTGAAAGTACATTCTTCACCAAACAGAGGAAAATACTTTGTTTTGATGTTGTCAAACTTGTAGATAGAACCAATGATATCACCAGCGATCGCACCCAGCATAATTAAATTATGAGATTAAACCAGTTTTATAAGCATATTACTGTCTTACTAGTCTGGCACAACTGTGAGCGATCTTTGACTTTTATCTAAATTATGTTTCTGGATAATACTTGGTGATAATTATAACTTAATAGTCATTCAGTAATTATCAAAATCACGGAAGACGGAACTATTAACTTCATTCATTCCGTTTTGCGTAAGTCCTATTATTTTAGCAATCAAACGCATTTTAACAACGCTGCTTTAAAATCAGCCGCAGTTTGAAAACGAATTTTTGGCTTTTCTATTAAAGCCAAATCTATCACTTCTGCTAACTTTTCAGGAATATTACTATCACGTTCACGAATGGGGACAGCATCATTTCTTAGTACACAATTCCAAGGTTCACCAACAAAATCACGGGGGAAATCAACAGGAATTGATTAATAGTGGGAGAATTAAACGAATTTATTTAGATGAATTACCACCGGGTTCAATTGGTATGGGATTAATTGAGTTAATTGTCAGTAAGGAAGCACAAGCACCGGAATTAGTTAAAACTCTCTTGGACAGAACTAAGACAGAAGTTGAGAATGACAGAGAAAAACAAGGTATTATAGAATTGTTGGAGACTGTTTTATTGTCCAAATTTTCACAATTAAGCCGTCAGGAGATAGAAGCAATGTTTTTAGTGAGTGATATTAAGCAAACAAGAGTCTATCAAGAAGCAAAGCAGGAAGGTAGAGAGGAAGGTAGAGAAGAAGGTAGGCAGAATGGTGAGATGATTTTATTAATACGTCAGTTATCGAAAAGATTTGGAAAATTGAAAGATATTTACATCGAAAATATCAACAGTTTGAATATAGAACAACTGGAAAAGCTGGGAGAAGCATTATTAGATTTTGTAGATATTAATGATTTGGAAACATGGTTAAAATCTGAGATAGACAAGTAAGTTTATTTATTTGTCTGAATCAGGATAACCAGGACTTGAGGATTTATGGCTTACGCCACGCTTCGCTATCAGGATGTTATTGGATGATTTTTGGTGGGGAGTTGGGGATTTTTATTTGTCTGATAGCGTAGCGTGGCGTTAGCCATATCAGGATGTCCAGGATTTGAGGATTTACAGGATGTTGTTGGATGATTTTTGGTGGGGAGTTGGTGATTTTTATTTGTCTGAATCAGGATTTCCAGGATTTGAGGATTTACAGGATGTTGTTGAATGATTTTTGGTGGGGAGTTGAAGGTTTAACTCTCATGTTTTCAATTTTAAAATTGATGATTACATATTCAATAAATATTCTTTAATAACTTATAAATTTAAAAGATTATATTGTAAATCAAATATTTCAAAATAATATCCTGTTAATCCTTTAATCTTGGTTATCCTGATTCGGACAAATACAACTTTCATCACCAACAAACCATCTAAAAATTACCATCGGTGTAAATCCTAAAATCCTGGTTATCCTGATATGGCTAACGCCACGCTACGCTATCAGACAAATACAACTTTCATCACCAACAAACCATCTAAAAATTACTATATATGCGCGGACATATTTCTAATCATAACATAAGTGTAAACCAAATTTCTCGTCTTGTCAAGTCTTGAAGTAAATTAAATTATCTCCACTTGGGTGAGAAAAGAATTTAGAAAGGGCAAATATCCCATAGGATTCTGATATATCCTTAGATAGAGATTAAATAGAAATTCGCTAAATAAACTAGAATGAAGCTGGCAGCAAGAGTAAGTCAGGTAACACCCTCCATCACCTTAGCCATCGCCGCTAAAGCTAAGGCTATGAAAGCCGAGGGGATAGATGTTTGTAGTTTTAGCGCTGGAGAACCGGATTTTGATACTCCAGCGCATATCAAAGCCGCAGCTACAAAAGCTTTGGATGAAGGTAAAACCAAGTATGGTCCAGCCGCTGGAGAACCAAAGTTACGGGAAGCGATCGCTCACAAGCTAAAACATGATAATGGTCTTGATTATAAGTCGGAGAATGTCCTTGTCACCAATGGCGGTAAACATTCTCTCTACAATTTGATTGTGGCATTGATTGACCCCGGTGATGAGGTAATTATTCCTTCACCCTACTGGCTAAGTTATCCCGAAATGGTAACTTTAGTTGGTGGTAAGTCAGTGATTGTGGAAACAGACGCTTCCACAGGCTACAAAATCACACCAGAACAACTCAAAAAGGCAATTACCCCAAAAACTAAGTTATTTGTCCTCAACTCCCCTTCAAACCCCACAGGAATGGTCTACACGCCAGGGGAAATTAAAGCCTTGGCAAAGGTGATAGTTGATGCAGGTATTTATGTTGTTTCTGACGAAATCTATGAAAAGATTCTCTATGACGGTGCTGAACATATCAGCATTGGTTCTCTAGGAAAGGATATTTTTGACCTGACCTTGATTAGTAACGGTTTCGCTAAGGGTTATTCTATGACCGGTTGGCGACTTGGTTACTTAGCGGGGCCTGTGGAAATTATCAAAGCCGCCAGCACCATTCAGGGACATAGTACATCTAATGTGTGTACTTTTGCTCAATATGGAGCGATCGCGGCTTTGGAGAGTTCCCAAGACTGTGTGGAGGAAATGCGTCAAGCTTTCGCTAAACGTCGTCAGGTAATGTTTGCCAGACTCAACGCTATTCCTGGTTTGAGTACCGCTAAACCAGATGGTGCTTTTTACCTATTTCCTGATATCAGCAAAACTGGTTTGAAATCTCTGGAATTTTGTGATGCTTTATTAGCAGAACATCAAGTTGCACTAATTCCTGGTGTGGCTTTCGGCGCTGATAAAAATATTCGTCTTTCCTACGCTACGGATATGGCGACAATTGAAAAGGGAATGGATAGATTAGAGAAATTTGTGCGTTCTCGGATTTAGGAGTTAATGAACCACGTTCGCGGAGCGTCCCGTCAGGGATAGACGCGAAGGACACGAAGGAAGAAAGAAGAAGAAGGAAATAAGTATTCCCTGTTCCCTATTCCTACAATAAACCCATTTCTTGTAAACCCTGATGAAGTCTTTGTGCTTCTTCGGGGTTTTGTAATTCATGGAGAGCTATAGCATATTCAAAGGCTTCTAAACTTCTGGGAACATCACCAATTTTCAACAGTACAACCCCTAAATTTTGATAAGCTTCTGCATAATCAGGATTTAAATTAATGGCGTTATTATAGGAATTAATAGCCTCAGCAAATAACCCCATTGCTTTACATACCATTCCTAAATTATAATAACCAGTTACAAAATTAGGATCAATTTTCATGGCTGTTTCATAGGCAATTTTTGCTCCTTTTAAATCGCCCACGTTTTTTAATAAATTCCCTAAATTATTATATCCTCCTAATTTTAAAAGCGGATAAATAGGTAATTTCACCGCAGTTTGATAATGAGAAATAGCTGTAGGTAAATCTTGTAAATGTGTATGAGCAATCCCTAAATGATAATGTAATTCATATAAAATATCATAATTTATATCTTCATCAAAAGAAACTTCAACTTTTTGTGACTGTGAATATTTTAATTTACTCAACGGTTTTTGATATTGATTGACTTGATTTCCAATGATTTGATTTAATCCCCGATTTAATAACTCCATACCCACATCAATTTTTCCCATTTGCATATACAAAGCCCCCAACTTACTGCAAACATAAGCATCATGGGGATGATTTGCAAAAAATTCTTCCATTGCGGCTGCGGCTTTAACATATTTATTTTGCTCATTAATTACAGCTTTTTGATAACCAGTATGCAGAATCGCTACCCCTGGTAAATAACCAATTTCCCAATCTGGTTCTTTAGTTAAAATTGCGGTTACACTATCATCAATTAAAGCATGATAAGGGCGATCAAAATATATATCTGGATGATTACGAAATAGTCGAGAAACGAGAGAATAAGGTGATTGTGTTGAACCGACTTCTTGACGCACTAAATTAATTACCAGATATTCTTCTTTATTAATAACAGCTTTGATTGACGGGATAATTTCTGGTGTTAAAGTTTCATCAGCATCTAAAACTAAAATCCAATCACCTGTAACATATTTTAAAGCCTCATTTCGAGCCGCACTAAAATTATTATTCCAGGTGAAATAATGGACTTTTGCTCCAAATTGGGCAGCAATTTGCGGAGTTTTATCAGTTGACCCTGTATCAAGAACTATAATTTCATCAACAAAATTTTTAACACTTCCTAAGCACTTTGGTAAAGAAGTTTCCTCATTTTTGACAATCATGCACAGACTAATTTTCATCTGGTAACACTATGGTATTTATAACTTTGATTAATAATACAGTATTGGTGTTGGGTTTCCTTACGTCAACCCAATCTACTTTAATTCCTCTCTGTGTCCTCTGTTTTTTGTATTTCTTAAGAAAGATATATTAAACAGGATGGAAATAATCATAAATCTCTTGCGCTAACCGGGAACCAATTCCGGGAACTTCCGTTAATTGTGTAGGTGTGGCTTGACGAATATAATCAACAGAGCGAAAATGAGCTAACAGCAACTTTTGCCGATTTTGTCCTAAACCGGGAATTTCATCCAAATGCGATCTTTTTAACTTATCACTTCTTTGCTGACGATGAAAACTCACAGCAAATCTATGTGCTTCATCTCGCAAACGTCGTAATAACTGTACTCCTGGTTGTTCTGCGTCTGTTTCTAAAGGTTGAGATGAATTTGGTAAAAAGATTTCTTCACGCTTTTTAGCTAAACTAATAACTCGCAAATCTGCTAATAAATTCATTTCTGATAAAATCCCCATAACCGCAGATAATTGACCTTTACCACCATCAATCATAATTAAATCTGGCCAGTCAGAATTACCCAATCTTGCTAATTTGGGATCTTCAATATATTTTCTAAATCTTCTATTAATAACTTCCGCTAAACTAGCAAAATCATCTGAATGTCCAATGGTAATATCAGGATTTTTAATTTTGTAATGTCGGTAATGTTGTTTTGCTGGTAACCCATCAATAAATACGACTTGCGAAGCTACCGCATTAGTACCTTGAATATGGGAAATATCATAACCTTCAATCCGTTTTGGTAAATCTGGTAAATCGAGAATAGCAACTAAATCTTGAGTTGCTTGTAAATTACTATCTCCCAATTTTTGCATTCTTTGTAATTCATATTGGGCATTTTTTTCTACCATTTCTATTAATTCTGCCTTAGTTTGTCGCAAAGGATTTAAAATTGCTACTTTTCTGCCTTTACGTTCTGTCAAAACAGCGGACAAAATTTCACTATCTGGTAAATCATATTGCACTAAAATCTCGCTAGGAATTTCTACACTTTCCGCAGTTTGGTAATGTTCCTCTAAAACTCTTTGTAAAATCGCTCCTGGTTCAGCATGAGAATTAGCGACAAAAGCCAAACGTCCAACTAATTGACCTGCGCGAATTTGAAATAATTGAATATAGGCGTGTTGGTCATCTGCGGCTAAAGCGATCGCATCCCGTGATACTGTATCATCAGGTAAGGAGACTTTTTGGGCTGCATTTAAAGATTTTAAAGCCACAATTTGATCACGGATTTTGGCCGCAGTTTCAAAATTTAATTCTTCCGCAGCCACTTCCATATGTACTGTTAAAATATCAATTAGTTCCTGGGTTCTTCCTTGAAATACCATTGCTATTTTTTGAATAATTTTATGATATTCTTCTACAGAAATTAACTGTTGACAAACTCCAGGACAACGACCAATATCATAATTTAAACAAGGACGATCTTTAAATAAAGGTTGTGGTCTTTGTCTGACGGGAAAAATCCGGTTACATAGATGTAATATTTCCCGCAACAAACTAGAATCTGTATAAGGGCCATAGTATTTATCTTTGGCTTTTCCTAATTTACGTTTGCGGGTAATAAAAATACGCGGATATGCTTCTGAATAAGTAATACAGAGATAAGGATATTTTTTATCATCTTTGAGTAAAACGTTAAAATATGGTTGATGCTGCTTAATTAAATTGGCTTCTAGTGCTAATGCTTCTGCTTCCGTATCAGTGACAATAAATTCAATTTCTGTCACCAACTTAACCATTGTATTAATGCGTTCCGTCTTGTTGGTGGAGTCGCGGAAATAGGAACGGACACGAGAACGCAATTTTCGAGATTTACCTATATATATTAAGCGATCGCTGCCATCTCGCATTAAATAAACCCCCGGTTCTGCGGGAATCTCTCCCAGACGGGTTTCTAAGCGTTCTGGGTTTTTATACAGTGGTAATATTTTCTCAGATATAGTCACAGGAGTATTTCACATAATTTCATTATTTCCCCATATTTATTTTAAACGCAGATCCCCGACTTCTCAAAGCATACTGCTGGCGAACCGCTTTGCGGAAGTCAAAAGTCAAAAATCAAAAGTCAAAAGTAATATGGAATCAGCTTTTGGACGATTGAGAATGGTTCATTAACTTACAGCGGTTCTTGATTGAGTGAGTTACATGAACCCCACCCCCAACCCCCTCCCCGCAAGCGAGGAGGGGGCTATGATGTACCTCATAACAGCGGGAAGTGCTGTAAGCCGCAGTGTACTAGTACCGCTTTGCGGAAGTCAAAAGTCAAAAATCAAAAGTCAAAAGTAAT
>JBAXRM010000087.1:0-18641 GCA_037131225.1 Nostocales cyanobacterium ELA583
TATGATTACTGTTTACTTTTATAGCTTCCTTACTCATTCTTGAAACAGCCCTGCCGCTGCGGGGGGATTTAGGGGGGTGCGATGAGGGGGCTAAGATGTACCTCATAGGAGCGGAAACCGCTGTAACATTACAGCTTCATGAGGATTTCTCCCTGTTCTTATAACAGCAGAAATTGCATCTTGATTAGAAAATCCCCGCACAGTAACTAACCAAGCCGCTAATATATGTCCAGTGCGACCAATTCCACCAGCACAATGCACAACTACTTTTTCATTTTGTTGATTTGCTGTGATTAAAAAAGGCAGTATTTTTTGTGTGAGTGTTTCTAAATCAGATAAATAAAAATCTTCAATTGGTGTCCAACAAGTTTTTTCATTACCAAATTCTTGCCGATATGTATCTAAAAGATGGGCATAATTAGCTAGTTGTTTTTCACTAAGTAAACAACAAACTCGCTGAATGTTTTGGGATTTCATAAACTCAATCCAATCATATACCTGATTATCAGTATATCCAGGTTGAGAAGCACCAAAAACTATTGTTTCTTGTTCCCAAGCAGGGGCAAATTTGTACATCTTCAACTTATCCAGATCCCCGACTTCTTAAAGAAATCGGGGATCTATTTCCTTATCTTTTTAATTGCTCTTTCTGCGTAAATAGAAACATCTCGATCAGGATCATCTAGTGCTTGTTGGAGTGCATTTAAAGCCTGAGCATTTTCTAAATTACCAAGTGCTATAGCTGCCTCTTTTCTCACATCAGAATATTCGTCTGTTAATGCTTTAATCAAATCAGGTAATAAATTTTGATCTGGCATTTTTTGTAATACCTGAAGAACAAACTTTCTCACTTGCCAATGCTCATCTTTTAACGCAATTTTTAAAGCCGGAACCGCTGCTGAATTAGCGTGAATTGCTAAAGATTTAGCTGCATTGCGTCGTACTTGCCAATCAGGATCGGAAGTGAGTGATTGAGTTAATAATTCTACAACGTCCTTATCTGCTAAATGTCCTAAAGTTAATGTTACTGCACGACGGACATTATCATCAGGATCATTCATCAAAGATAAAGCTGGTGGACATATTTGCACCTGGTTTAAATAGCGTAGAGTTGTAATAGCAGTTTCTCGTAGTTGTGGATATTTGGAATCAAAGAAAGATAACACCGCAGGTAGAGATTGAACATCATGTATCTTCCGCAATAAGATTAAGATGTTAATTTGCAGGTTGATATTTTCTTGATGTAGTGCATCCAATAAAAGCAATAAATGATCTGTGGTGACTAATTCACCTAATGCTGATAATCCTTCAGTGCGGACGTCTTCATCTGGGGAAGCAAGAGTTTTTAATAAAGCAGGTACAGCAACAGGATTAGCAAGTTCCCAAAGTGCAGATACGGCGATTTTTTGGACTGCGGTGCTTTCGTCTTCCAGTGCGATAATTAAAGCGTCAACTGCTGCGTCTTCTCCAAGATGCTGTAGAGATTTTACCGCAACTAGGCGATCACTCACATCAGGCGATCGCAACATTTCCAACCATTGATTTAACTCTGAATCTGTATCTGTAAACATTTTTTTAGTATAATCTACAAAAGTTTAGGTAAATTTAATTAATGGCAAAAAAGAAACGACCTAGAGAACATATAATAGCAGATTTGAGCGTAAATCATGTTGAACGATATGTATTTTTATGTGGTTATTCCGTAGAGAGAGTTGAGTATGATTATGGGTTTGATTTAATTCTTTTTACATATAACATAAATAGTGAAATTGAAAACGGTCAAATTTACTTACAATTAAAAGCTACAGATTCTCTCAGAACACTTGCAGATCAAGAAACTATTACTTTTAGCATAGCGCGTTCGGACTTGGAATTGTGGTTGTTTGAGCCTATGCCGTGTATTCTAATTGTATATGACGCTCAGTTGGATATAGCTTATTGGTTATACTTACAGGCATATTTTGAAAATTGGGCAGGTTTTGATCTATCTAAAGTTGGTGAAAGTGTTACCGTTCACTTGCCTAAAACAAATATACTAGATCAAGAGGCAATCAAAAAATTCGCTGAATACCGGAATTGTATTCTAAACCAATTACAGGGAGTAATTCGTCATCATGTTTAGAGATATTCAGTTTACTGACCTAGAACATTTGCTTTTCAAGATAGGTTTTACAAAAGTACCAACAACAGGTTCTCAGCAAGTATATCAATATCCATTGTCAGGAACTTTGGTAATTTTACCAGCTTACGAACCACAGGCGTATGTTCAACTTGTGCATTTGGTAACTGTACGTCGAGTATTGGTAGAAAATGGGTTGATCAATACGAATACTTTTGACAGTTTTTTAGAAAAAGTTGCCAGCTAAAGCATCAGCTATACAGCACTTACCGATGCAATGAGGTACACTTTATTTTCAGATATAAAGTGGAAGTCAAAAACCAAGAATATTTAGACTGTACCTCATAACAAAGGAATCTGCTGTAAATTACCGCAATAAGAAAGGAATTTGGACTGTAATGGCGTTTGTTGGACATTCCTTCTCGCAGGGTAGACAGAACCAACATTCATCATATTTCATATAGGCTTTTCCCGTTTCTGGATTTTTTGCTAACACATCCAGAGGACAAACTTCAATACAAGCAACACATTTTTCTAAACATTTAGATTCATCCACAATTACAGGAACATCAACTCTTTGTGTGATTAAAGCCATAATTTTGTAACTCCCTAATTTCATTAAAAATTAAACAAAAAATTCCCATTCTTCCCTAAAAGAGACTACCATTTTATTCAATGCTTCCATATCAATTAAAAACGCATCATGTCCGTGAGTTGATTTGAGCAACCCCAATTGAGCATGAGGGATTAAATCTACTAATTCTTGTTGTTCTACTGGAGGATAAAGAACATCAGAATCAATAGACACAACTAAAGTTGGTTGTTTGATACTTTGCAAAACTGATTGATAATCTTTTCTGTTCCAACTAACATCATGACTATCCATTGCATGAGTTAATGTAATATAAGTATTAGCATCAAAACGTTCTATTAGTTTTTGACCTTGATATTGTAAATAACTGGCGATCGCAAACTTATTAGATTCATCCTGCTGTCTACCAAAACGATTTGTAAAACTGTCCCAATAACGATAAGTAATCATTGCCATCATCCGCGCTACTGCTAATCCTTGGACTGGTGGTGCATCAATTGTATAGTTTCCTCCTTGCCAATTTGGATCTATATAAATTGCCTGTCTTTGGGCTTCACTCAAGCCAATAGACCAAGCTGAATGTCTTCCAGGTGATGCCATTGGTGCGATCGCTCTCACCTTTTCTGGATATAATAAAGCCCATTCTAAAACTTGCATTCCACCCAATGAACCGCCAATTACTAACTGTAGAGATTGAATATCTAAATATTCTAATAGTGCAGATTGGAGGTTAACCATATCCCTAATTGTAATTCTAGGAAAAGATCCACCATAAACCTTTCCTGTATTTGGGTTAATAGAAGTTGCTCCAGTTGTACCGTAACAACTTCCTAAAATGTTGCTGCACACGATAAAATCTTGGTCAGGATCAAAGACTTTTCCTGAACCAAACAAATCTCCCCACCAATCATCAGCATCAGCAGAACCAGTGAGCGCGTGACAAATTAAGACTCCATTATCGCGGTTTGCATTTAATTTTCCCCAGATACGATAAGCAACCTGAACACCAATTAATACTTCACCAGATTCTAATGAAAATGGTGCTGACAATTCGTAAAACTGGGTTTTTGATGAAATGAAGTCTAAGTATTTCATAGAGTAGGGAATAGGGAACAGGGAACAGGCAATTTTCCCTCTGCACCCATACTTTTTTTTACTGTCAACTGTCACCTGTCAACTGTCACCTTCTTAAATGCTTGCTCAAAATCCTCCTTAATATCGTCAATATGTTCAATTCCCACAGATACCCGTACTAAATCTGGTGTTACACCAGCCGAAAGTTGTTCACTATTACTTAGCTGTTGATGAGTTGTAGAAGCAGGATGAATTACCAAAGTTTTAGCATCACCGACATTTGCTAAATGACTGGCTAATTTCACATTACTAATAAAAGCTTTACCTGCTTCTAATCCACCTTTGATGCCAAAATTAAGAACTCCTCCAAAGCCATGTCTGAGATATTTTTTAGCGCGTTCATGATAGGGATGATTGGGAAGTCCTGGATAATTAACCCATGCTACTTGCTCTTGTTGTTCTAACCATTTAGCTAATTCTAAAGCATTGCTAATATGACGTTCTACACGCAGAGAAAGAGTTTCTAATCCTTGCAGTAATAGAAAAGCGTTAAATGGACTCAATGCTGCTCCTAAATCTCGTAATCCTTCGACTCTGGCACGAATAATAAAGGCAATGTTACCAAATTGACTACCTTTCCCAAATACTTCTTGAAAATTCAATCCATGATAACCAGGGGAAGGCTCGGTAAAGAGGGGAAATTTGCCGTTACCCCAGTCAAATTTACCAGAATCAACTATTACGCCGCCAATTGATGTACCATGACCACCAATCCACTTAGTAGCAGATTCCACAACAATATCTGCACCATGTTCAATTGGTCGTGCTAGATATCCACCTGCACCGAAGGTATTATCTACAATTAAAGGAATGCCGTTTTCATGGGCAATTTGAGCTAAAATAGCAAAATCGGGGATGTTAAATTGGGGATTACCAATGGTTTCAACGTACAGGGCTTTGGTGTTTTCATCAATTGCCTGACGAAAATTTTCTGGATCATCTCCTTCAACAAATTTGACATTTATTCCTAATCGTGGAAGAGTAACTTTGAACTGGTTATAAGTTCCCCCATAGAGGAAACTAGTAGAAACAATATTATCTCCTGCTTGAGCGATCGTACTTATTGCCAAAAATTGGGCTGCTTGACCGCTTGCAGTAGCTAAAGCTGCGACACCTCCTTCTAAAGCCGCAATCCGTTTTTCAAATACATCCGTTGTCGGATTCATAATCCGGGTATAAATGTTACCAAACTCCTGGAGAGCAAATAACCGCGCTCCATGTTCAGCATCATCAAAAACGTAGGAAGTGGTTTGATAAATTGGTACAGCACGGGCATTAGTACCAGGTGCAGGTTCTTGTCCAGCATGGACTTGTAGGGTTTCAAAACGATAATTTTCTGACATAGTTAGTATTTAAATAGGTTGACTATCAAAACATGAAATTCGAACTTACGCAAAACCTCTCAAACTCTTATTTCTCTGTGTCCTCTGCGCCTCTGTGGTTGGTTTGTCCGTAATTTGTGCGTAAGTTCTAGAAATCTTGAAACTCAGACTCCATATTGTTTAAACCATTTCTGGAGACGCTGCCAACCATCCTGGGCTTCTTTTTCGCGGTAGGAAGGGCGATAATCGGCAAAAAAGGCGTGAGGTGCATCAGGATAAACAATTATCTCCGATTTACTGCTGCTAGATTTGAGTTTTTCTCGTATTTGTTCTACTGTTTCCACAGGAATACCTGTATCTTGACCTCCATAGAGTCCCAGCACGGGGACTTTTAACTCAAAAGCAATATCAATGGGATGTTTGGGTTGTAGTTCGGTAGCATTGCCTACCAATCTCCCGTACCAAGCTACACCTGCTTTTACATTGGGATTATGTGCTGCATATAGCCAGGTAATTCGACCACCCCAGCAAAAACCCGTAATTGCTAATTTATCAGCGTTACCTTTTGCTGATTTTACTGCCCAATCAACGGTAGCATCTAAATCTGATAAAACTTGAGAGTCGGGAACTTTGGCAACAATGGCGCGAATTTCGTCAATGTTGCTTAATTTTGAGACATCATCTTGGCGAATGAATAGTTCTGGTGCGATCACTAAATACCCTAATTTAGCAAAGCGTCTAACAACATCCTGTATATGTTCATGAACACCAAATATTTCCTGAATTACCAAGACAATGGGGAAATTTTCACCCTTTTCTGGTTGCGCTCTATAGGCTGGAATTTCCCCATCTTTGACGGGAATTTTCACCCCTCCCGCAATTAATCCTTTTGTATCTGTGGTAATTACTTTAGCAGAAACAGGTTGTACGGCTAAGGCAAAACCAGTTGTTAATGCAGCAGTGGCGATAAATTCACGGCGTGTTATTTCTTTGATCATTTTTAATTACCTTGATTTATTTAATGGCATTAAAATTAACAAAAATCTACAATCAAATTTTCACAAATCAATCCAATAACGATGAATAACTTTGTTATTACTTTCTAGTAATCCCTCACTTGCAAATTTACCATTATTTTTTTGAATTACACCAGCAGAACCATGATTATCTTGATTACAAGTTAAAAGAACACGATTTAATCCCATATTTCTAGCTTGTTCAAGAGTCATACTAAGCATTTTTGTACCGTATCCTTTAACCCTTTGGAGAGGACGAATCATATATCCAATATGTCCTCCCCAGTGTTCTAAACTTGGTACTAACCAGTGGCGTAATCGGCTTTCACCAATGATAGTTTTATAATTCAGAACCAACCAAAAAGTTGTTGCAGGGACAAAACCAGGTTTTAATCCAATACCTTTTGAGCTATTTTCTAAATATTCAATATAACCTAAAAAATCACTCTCAATCAATTGCAAAAAATCCTGATCATAAATACGTACTTCACCAATTTGTTGATACTCTTCTATCATATCAACGAATTCTGAATGCAAGTCAGCAGTTGGTTTAACTAATTGAAGTTCCTGGAAATCTTTAAGCATTTCATAACTAGGGTATTTTCATTTTACTGCAACGTTATAAACTTCTTGCTGTAAATCAACCTCCACAACATAAGGCTCAACTGGACGCTTAAATAAGATCATTTCTTCTGCTTCATCTTTTTTCAAATTCACATGACAAAACCACTCTTCATTATTCTTATTTGGATAATCCAACCGATAATGATATAAACCCCAACGACTTTCCCGACGATATAAAGATGCTCGTGCTGCCATTTCTGCACAATCACGAATAAAATGTACTTCCATACATCGCATTAATTCATGAGGATCACGCGCTCCCATTTGGGCTAATACTTCATGATACTGCACAAAATTATTTAGTCCAATTTTCATTTTATTACCGGATTTTGGCGGTTGTAAATAATCATTTACCAGTCGGCGTAATTTATATTCAACTTGGGTATGGGGAATCCCGTTAGGTTGATTTAATGGTGCGTAAATTCTTGCTTTTTCAGCCTCTAAAAAATCAGTATCAGCTTCTATATGTTCTAAATTTTTAATATAATCTATCGCATTTTCTCCTGCTAACCGACCAAAGACAAATGCACCAATCATATAATTATGAGGAACACTGGCCATATCTCCGGCTGCATAGAGTCCAGGTACTGTAGTTTCTGCTTTTTCATTCACCCACACACCAGACGCACTATGTCCACTACATAATCCTATTTCTGAGATGTTCATTTCTACCCCATGAGTGCGGTAATTTTCACCTCTACCCTCATGAAAACGTTCTCTACTCGGTCGTTCATTTGCCCATAGAACAGACTCAATTTCGGAAATTGTATCTTCATCCAAATGAGTCATTTTCATTTGAATTGGTCCTTTACCAGAGTTTAATTCTTTCCAGATTTCTAACATCATTTGTCCACTCCAATAATCGCAATTAATGAAGCGGTTTCCTTCGGCATTGGCGGTATATGCTCCATAGGGTCCAGCAACATAGGCACAGGCTGGCCCGTTATAATCTTTAATTAATGGGTTGATTTGGAAGCATTCAATGTTGCTTAATTCTGCTCCTGCATGATAAGCCATTGAATAACCATCTCCGGCATTTGTGGGGTTTTCATAAGTTCCATAAAGATAACCAGATGCAGGTAAACCCAAACGTCCACAAGCACCTGTAGAAAGGATGACGGCTTTGGCTTGAATAACTACAAAATCACCACCGCGCACATCAAATCCAACTGCGCCAATGGCTTTACCATCTTTTACTAGTATTCTAGTTGCCATGACGCGGTTAGTTACTTTCACTTTATGGCGTTTAACTTGGCGGGTAAGAATGGTTTTTAAGTCTTTACCTTCTGGCATGGGTAAGACATATTTGCCTACCCGATGCACTTGTTTAACGTCATAATTCCCTTGGGGATCTTTTTGGAATTTAACGCCCCAACTTTCTAATTCTTGAATGGTTTCAAAACCTAATTTACCTGTTTGATAAACGGCTTTTTGGTGCAGAATACCATCATTAGAAATTGTGATTTCACGGACGTATTGTTCTGGGGTAGAATTGCCAGGAATGACGGCTGTATTGACTCCATCCATTCCCATGGAGATCGCCCCACTACGGCGAATATTTGCTTTCTCTAAAATTAACACCTCAGCATCAGGATTTGTCTGTTTAGCTTTAATCCCTGCCATTGTCCCCGCAGTCCCACCACCAATTACTAAAACATCGGTTTTTAGCCACTGTGTATTGATATTTTCTACCATATAAAACTTTTTCAAGAATTTAATTTTTTTTCTCACGCAGAGAAAGTCAAGGAAGATTTCTAGAAATAATTGATAATTAGCAATTTTCTTATTGCCAATTACCAATTACTAAATTATTTCTTACCTTGCCAAACTATTTCTTTAACCTTGATTTCTTTAGGAATCAAGTTAATTTTATAGAAAGTATCAGCAATTTCTTGTTGTTTGGCAATTACATCATTTGTTAATGGCAGAACGCCATACTTGCGTCTTTTTTCTGCTACCTCTAATACAGCCGCATCTATACCCAATACAGGAGAAAGTAACTTTGCCACATCTTTAGGATTACCCTTTGCCCAATCACTGACTTTACTTACTCCAGCCAAAACTGTTTTTAAACCCGCTGGATTTTTCTGGGCAAAGGATTTAGCAGCCAAATAATAACCTCGATTGGGAGCTAGTCCAGTGGCATCTGTAAGAGTACGTGCGCCTGTGGCTTTTTGAGCAGCAGCTAAATAAGGGTCCCAAACTGCCCAAGCATCAACATTTTTCCCTTCAAAAGCAGCACGGCCATCAGCAGGTGCGAGGAACGTTGGCTTAATATCAGTGTATTTTAATCCGGCTTTTTCCAGTGCTTTGACTACCAAATAATTAACATTTGCTCCTTTCGCAAAAGCCACTTTTTTACCTTTGAGATCAGCTACATTTTTAATTGGTGAGTCTTTATGAACAAGAATTGCTTCCGCTTTAGGTCCATAAGGGTCATAAGCAACATAAACTAGAGGAACTCCAGCGGCTTGAGCAAATATAGGGGGTGCTTCTCCTGTGTAGCCAAAATCAATACTACCAGCGTTTAGAGCTTCTAACATTGGTGGTCCGGCGGGAAATTCAGTCCAAGTAACAGAAGTGCCAGAGGCTTTTAAGGTTTTTTCTAATTCTCCTTTTGCTTTGAGTGCATAGAGGATAGTTGCTGCTTTTTGATAACCAATACGGATTACTGTCTTGCTATTATTATTTTGAGCGATTGTATTTGCATTAGCTTTCTGAATTGTCCCAACATTGGGAGAAAAAACAGAACCAGCTAATGTTGAACCTAATCCAACTGTAAATAGTAAAGAAAAAGTGCGAATGTTCGATTTTTTAAGAAACATAATCCCAACTTCAACTAATCGGAGTAAAGAGAATCTAGAAACAGATGGCGATCGGAAATCACGGCTACACAGACAAAACTCACCTGAGTGGATTCAAAGAGTCCGAGTAGGCGGACTTTGTTTTTATAGCCCCAGAGTTCTAGTCTGAGGGCTATCTTTAGGTGAATTTATGATAAAACTACAGTATATCAATCAAGTTACCGTATTTTATTCTTAAATAATCACATAAAAGTGATTTGAATGCAAGAGGTCTATGGAAAAATATTAACCGTGCGTGTAGTCTTATACCCTTATGTACCGTAAAATGCCAGAAAAATTAGATTTGAACAAAAGTGTTGTGGGCGAGGGAGTACAAATAAATCCTGCCAATCTCCTACAAGAAGAAGTTATCCAACTCCTGAAACAAGTAATTGAACCCACTCTCAAAAACGATATCGTTAGTTTAGGAATGGTACGAAATCTGCGGATAGTTGATAACTATGTTTATCTGCGCTTGTATATAGGTTCTCGTCAGCAGCACTTAGAAGCAGAAATTAAAGCGGTATTATCATCATTATCTTGGTGTAAAAAAACCTACATTCAAGTTTGTACAATTCCAGGGGTAAAAACGACATTAGCCATATCTAGCGGTAAAGGGGGAGTTGGAAAATCCACAACCGCAGTTAATCTAGCAGCAGCTTTGAGGTTAACAGGAGCAAAAGTCGGATTGTTAGATGCTGATGTTTATGGTCCTAATGTTCCTCAGATGTTGGGATTAGGACAATCTGAAGTTACGGTTATTGATACTGCTAATGGTCAGAAATTTTTACCCTTAGAAGCTCATGGTATCAAAGTCATGTCTGTAGGATTGTTGGCAGAACCGGATCATCCTCTAGCATGGCGTGGACCTGTACTACATAAAATCATTACTCAATTTATACATGATGTTGAGTGGGGAGAATTGGACTATCTGCTGATAGACTTGCCTCCTGGTACTGGTGATGCTCAAATTACGATTGTGCAAGAAAGCCCGATTTGTGGGGTGATATTGGTAACAACACCTCAACAGGTCGCTGTTGCTGATGTGCGTCGCAGTATCTATATGTTTCGCCAAGTGGGTGTTCCTGTTCTCGGTATTATCGAGAATATGAGCTATTTTATCGGCATAAATAGGGAAGAAACTGCGATTTTTGGCAGTGGTGGCGGTGAAAAATTGTCAAATGAACTCCAAGCACCACTTTTAGGCAAAATTCCCCTCGATCCTCGTATCTGTAATGGTGGTGATACTGGGCAACCTCTTACCCTTGTTGACTCTAGCACAATTACAAGTCAAGTATTTATACACATTGCTACGGCATTAGAGGCTACTTTTCTTGCTTTTTCTAGTTATTTATGAGATGCTTAGTTTTAATCCACAGTATCTTGATGTAGATACCGTATTTTAAGTTAATCAATGGGTGTTCACTATGGCAGGTAAATTAGAAGGGAAAGTGGCTATTATTACCGGGGCTTCTTCAGGAATTGGGGAAGCTACGGCTATTTCATTAGCAGCAGAAGGAGCAAAAGTAGTAATTGCAGCTAGAAGGGGAGAGCGTTTAGAAGCGGTAGCAAAACATATTACTGACAATGGTGGAAAAGCCTTATCCGTTATTGCAGATATTACCGATGAAGTTCAAGTTAAAAAGTTGGTACAAACAGCTAATGCGGAATTTGGGCGTGTAGATATTTTAGTAAACAATGCAGGTATATCATTTCCCGGCAGGATTGAAAATGCAGATCCGTCAAACTGGCGGAAAATGATTGATATTAATGTTTTAGCGTTAATGTACACAACGCACACAGTTTTACCTATTTTTAAAGCGCAAAAATCAGGACATATTGTTAATATTTCATCCGTTGCCGGACGCATTGCCCGTGCAGGAATGGCAGCTTACAATGTCACTAAATGGGGTGTAAATGCCTTTTCGGAAGCATTAAGACAGGAAGTATATCAAGATAATATCCGCGTTACTATCATCGAGCCTGGTTTAGTAGAAACAGAAATTGATCAGCATATTACCGATGTAGTAGCAAAACAGGAAATTGAAGCCAGACGGAAAGCAATTACACCATTACAAAGTGAAGATATCGCAGCAGCAATAGTTTATGCTGTTACCCAACCACAGCACGTAAATGTAAATGAAATCTTAATTCGTCCAACTCAGCAAGATCGGTAATGACTATACCTGAAAATAGGTAATATTAATGTTAGAAGAAAATAGCACATCATTAAAGAAAAGCAACAAAATATTTGCTTTTTTGAGAATTTCACCTGCAATTAAATCACCCAATTTATTTGGTTTTCTCATTGGGGAAAGCGTGTCTTTTTTCGGCTCTTGGATGACACAAATTGCCCTAGTATGGATGGTTTATCAATTAACAAATTCAGCTATGTTAGTTGGTGTTGCAGGCTTCACTAATCAAGCAATGGGCTTGGTTATTACACCATTGGTAGGAGTATTACTAGATAGATGGAATTTAAAATATGTTTTGTTAACCACTCAGATAGTATCTATTATTTTATCTTCATTACTAACCTTTTTAACTGTTAGTAATCAGATAAATTTTACAGATATTATTATCATTGGTATTCTTCAAGGCATAGTCAAAGCTTTTGATTTACCAGCACGTCAAGTAACTATCCCCAGATTGCTAGAAAACAGAAGTGATACTTATAGTGCAATGGCTGTGCATTCATTTTTAATTAATATAGCTAAATTTGTCAGTCCGATGATTGGGGGTTTGATAATTGCTAGAAATGGAGCAGGTTTATGTTTTTTAGTAGATGCTATTAGCTATTTGCCTTTTATAGTAGCTATCTTAATCATGCGGATAAAACCAAATATCAATAATTTATCTACATCAAAATCTCCAAAAATTTGGCATAACTTGAAAGAAGGATTTATTTTTGTCTATAATTTCGTGCCTATTAAATCTATTTTAATATTGCAAATTATAGTTTGCTTTATGGCAATGACTTATGTAAATCTTATACCGATATTTGCCAAAGAAGTGCTAAAAGGCAATGCAGAAACAATGGGTTTTCTGATGACTTCTACAGCTTTTGGTTCTATCTTTTCTGGTATTTATCTCATGCAGCGTAAGAAAGTAATAGGATTAGAAACAGTTATGGCAATTTCTACACTAGTGCTAGGAGTATCATTAATATTGTTTTCTCGCTCAACACAGCTAGAAATTTGTTTGGTATTAATTTTTATTGTGGGATTAACTAACACCCTGACTCTAGCTTCAATTAGTAATTTTCTGCAAGTAATTCTGGTAGAAGAAGATAAAAGAGGACGAGTAACCAGTATATTTATGACTACTTTTTTGGGAATATTGCCTTTTGGTAATTTATTTTTTGGAGGATTAGCAAATTATATTGGTGTTGCTAATGCTTTGTTATTTGGTGGTATTTGCTGTTTGTTTGGCGTTTATTTTTTTGCTAGGCAAATTTCCAAGATTAGAACAGTGGTAAATCCTATATATAGAGAGATAGGTTTAATAGCAGGTGACAGATTACAGTGATATTAGGGAAAATAAAAATTAAAGAAAATGCTATCTAAATCTATAACAATAACAGATATAAAAGCAGCACAACAAAGACTTTTAGGTATTGCAGTTGTAAATTCATTCACATTTTATTATAAATCTGAGACGATTTCTAAAAGTTGCTTGGCAGTTATAATATCAACTACTCGAAACGGATAAAGATCTAATAAATCTTTGTCTCCTGTAATGATGTGAGTTGCATTACCATTAATAGCAACATCAAGAAATTTGTCATCTTTTGGATCTCTACACTCCTTGATCATCTCATCTATTTTAATTTGTTCGGCTTCTAGTTTGAATTTAGCCAAGAATTGAGTACGAATATTAACAGAAATATATTTGTTGAATTTTGAGCGATTGAGAATTTCTTGCAATTCTTGAAAAGTTGCATCTGAAAATAAAATTATTCCTAAGTTTTTCGCTTTTTTGAGTGCTACATCTGGAATAGATGACTTAATCAAGACAGCACTAACTAAAATGTTTGCATCAATAACAAACCGTAATTTATCCATTCTCAAGAATCCCATCTAAAATTTCCTGAGTTAGCCCTCTATCTTTGGTTTGTTTTTGCATTTCTTGAATAATTTCATCTAGGGATTTATCTTCAATAATTAACTTGAGCCAATCATTAACAATAGTCTGAATTTTTTGCTGTTTTTGTGGTTCTGCTTCTTGATAAGCCTTAGCAACTTCAGCATCAACTTGAATTGGAATTATTTGCATATATAAAAAGTAAATTACACTTATCTAATTATAGCATTCAATACACAAATGCGATAACCTAAGCTACAAGATCGGCGATTCCAGGGTAAGTGCTGCGCTATCCCACTGCTACTCAGAAATAATGATTTAGTTTAGCCAAGCTTCTTACTTGCGGTTTGGGAGAGGCTGTGGCATAATCTAGTCAATAACCCCGGTATTCCGACCAAGTTACCGTAGTTCAAGAATTTAAATTTTGCTGTAAGGAATTCATCATGCTTAAAGATGGACAAGGGCTGTTAGTGACAACAGGTTCAGCCGAAGCGATCGCTGCTATTAACCGTTTTATTGATCAATCCCTTGCTTATGGTAAAGATGCAAAAACAGCGATTTTAGAAGCAGTTGAGGCTGATCCAAATTGTGCTTTAGCTAATGCTTATGCAGCCGCTTATCATCTGAGTCAAGAAAGTACAAAAGATTGGCAACAGGCACAACCATATTTGCAAGTCGCACAAAGAAATTTAGGCAAAATTACTGCCAGAGAACAGTTATACGTAGAAGCAATTTTAGCTTGGGCAAATCAAGAGATTGATGTAGGAATAGCCCTTCATGAAGAGATTACCAATCAATTTCCCACTGATTTAATTTCCGTGCAGCAGGGGCAATATCACTATTTTTATACAGGTAATAAAGAAAAATTACTAGAAATTGCCCAAAAAGTTTTACCTAACAATCCCCAACAAGATTATCTATATGGGATGGTGGCCTTTGGCTTAGAACAATGTCACCAATTACCAGCAGCAGAAAAAATGGCACTTGAGGCGATCGCCTTAAATAGATATGATCCTTGGGCGCATCATGCTATTGGTCATGTAATGGAAACCCAAGGAAGAACCCAGGAGGGAATAATTTGGATGGAGAATTTTGCATATACCTGGGACAACTGTAACTCTATGCTTTATACCCACAACTGGTGGCATATAGCACTGTATTATTGGCAATTAGAAAACTACGAAAAGGTTCTGAAAATCTACGATCAGCATATTTGGCAACGTGCTAACAAACAATCTCCCAAAGACCAAGTAGGGGCAATTTCCATGTTATTACGGCTAGAATTACGTGGGGTAGATGTAGGCAACCGTTGGCAAGATATCAGTCCTTATCTTTACAGTCGCATTGATGAACACGCATTACCATTCCAGGATTTGCATTATGTCTATGCCCTTGCCAAAGCTGGACACAACAACTGGGTAAAAGAAATGCTTCAAAGTATGGAACATCACGCCTTGAGTATTAATCCCTTTCTTGGCAGGAGTTGGGTAAAGATAGCAATTCCCGCAGCTAAGGGCATGGTAGCTCATGCTCAAGGTGATTTCCAGACAACTGTTAACGAACTCAAATTTGTATTATCGCGGTTGCATGAGATTGGGGGAAGTCATGCACAGCGAGTATTATTTGCAGAAATTTATCAAGATGCTCTCTTGTACGAACAAAAGCAGCATCGAATTTATCCTATTAGTGCTTAGAATCTTGTGGGATGGGCATACTACGGCAAGCTCAGTACAAGTCTTGCCCGTCCCTATATTATTAGCACTGATTAAGTACCAGATAATTTTCTAACTTCACTGCATCAAAACGCTTAACACTAAATTGTTTCATAATTTCTTGCAACTGAGCATCTGGTTGGAGTAGAGCCAATTGCATTTGCTGAATCAAAGAGATACCTAAACGCCGCGCTGTTACCAATGGTGGCATCGGAGAAGGTCCAATTATTTGCACCACACGTAAATGGTGTGATAATTCAGGAAAATCCCGTAATTCTTGTTCTAATACAACACTATCAATGGCTGCACAATCAGCCAGTCCTTCAACTACCCAACGAATAGAACGTTGATGAGAACCTGATTCTAAAGATTTTCCCCAGAAATTGGGTGAATATTTTTCTTGACTCAACCACCGCCAAAGTAAATGATAACCACTATTAGAACCAGAGTCATTATAGCAAAAAGTTTTCCCTGATAAATCAGCAAATTTCTGAATATTGCTATCAGTCTTAACAATCACATCTGCATAGTATACAGGACAATCACCATATCGAGATGATTGCATTACAGGCGCAACTAATGTCTGTAATTGATTTGGTGCTATTTGACTATAACGAATTAGTGGTAATCCACAAATAAAAGCCAAGTCTATTTGGTTTTTAAATAATAGAGTGTCTTTTAAGGGGTCGTATTTACTTTGATGTAGTGCAATTTCTACTTGTAAAACACGACCTAAATAAGCTGTAATCTCCTGATATAATCCAAAATAATTAGGAGCTAAATAAGATACAGCCTGTAATTTTGTAATCTTAGTCATTCTTTTTTTTAAACACTGCTATTCTGAAAAATTTTAATTAGCTTTTGCCTAGAGTAATGAATATATAAAAAACTGAGACTAGCAAAAGCAAGCAGCATGATTTTGAAAACTATTATATAAGGATGAATATACCACCATGTCCCCTTAAATAAGGATATTCCTAGTTCTGATACCTTCCCTGAAAAATGAGGATATGCTTTTTGATGGATCTGAATATTAATGTCTTGGGCTAATGTCATGATAAATTCTCTTGTCAATAAAAAACTAAAGCACAGCAACTCGATAGGCTTACTGTAGATTATATCAAAAAAAATCTGGTTTTCCTATTTTGACGAATAAAAATTCCTAATAACCAGCAGTTTTATCTACCACATTACGTAAAGGCTTACCTTGATTATAGCGGTTGAAATTATCCAGAAATAGGGCAAGTGTTCTCTCTTTTACTCTAGGAGAATTACCAGAACAATGGGGGGTAATAAAAATATTTGGCAACGTCCACACAGGACTCTCTGTTGGCAATGGTTCTGTAAAGACTGTATCTAAAGCTGCACCAGCAATCCAACCTGCTTGTAAAGCTTTAGTAAGTGCTGATTCATCAACAATTGCCCCCCGTGCAATATTAATTAAATAGGAGTCAGGGCGAAATAAACGCAGGGTATCTACATCAATCATTCCCTTTGTTTCCGGCGTTAAAGGTGTAGCAATCACCACAAATTCTGATTCTGGCAGTAGTTGTTTCCATTCATTTGCGCCCACTACTTTATCAAAATTTGGTAATGGTCTTGCATTACGAGAACTGCCAAAAATCCGCATTCCAAATGCTTTAGCACGAACCGCAATTTCTTGACCAATTCCACCTGCACCGATAATTAATAAAGTTTTCTCGAATAATTCTTGAATTGGTAAACCTCTTTGCCAATCATGCTCATTTTGTAGTTTATATAAACTTGGTAATCGCTTAGAATAAGCCAATAAATAAGCAATCACAAATTCAGCAATGGGAATACCATGTACTCCAGAACCATTAGTTAAAATTAAATCTCTTTCTAAATATTTTGGTGTCAAAATATGATTTACACCTGCATTTGGGGCATGATGCCAACGTAATGAAGGCGCAGCATCTAATACTCGATGTAAAGTGGTAGGTTTGAGATAAAACCAACTAAAATAAACTTCTGCATCTGTGGCATCACCATCTATATTACCTTCACTATCTACACGCACTACAATAGTATTTTCAGGTAAATGTGGCTCAATTTCATCAGCAATTTCTACAGGTAAAATGAGTTTCATAGTTGATAACTTCGATTATTTTTGATGTTCTATTTCATCTTCTGCAACAATTGATATGTTGAATCTTCTTTAGCTGTGGTTGTTAAAGATTTTCCCCAACCAATATTTTTACGATAACTGCCTAAAAGTTGAGTTTCTGCTAATGATTGTTCATTAATTCCTGTTAATGGTTCTACATCCGGTGAAACATACAGCGCATCAACCGGACAGTATAATTCACACATAAAACAAGTTTGACAGTCACTTTGTCTGGCAATGCTAGGAGGTGCATCTGGTACTTTATCGAATACATTTGTCGGGCAAACTTTAACACAGATATTACATTCAATGCACCGGGATTCACTAACTAATTCAATCATAATAAAAATCCAAAATTAATATTGATGTAGGTTGGGTAGAACGAAGTGAAACCCAACACAAGTTATGATCATGTTGAGTAGAATGAAACATAGCAAAAGTTTTGATCATGTTGGGTTTCCTTGCGTCAACCCAACCTACAATTAAACAGTTACAAGTTCTTTTGCTTTTGTATCCTGCATAGGTGCAGCTTTTACCCAAACTTGATCCAAACCACCACTAATTAAATGATGTTGTTGATTAGTATCCTGTTCTGGATAATCTAAATGTTTGTGCATACCTCTTGTTTCTCTGCGTTCCAAGGCACTGCTATACATCCATCTAGCTGTTGCTACCATTCCCGCAGCTTCTCTTGTGCGGAGAATATTACTATTATCTGCAACTTGGCTATTGCGAATTTCATCCCAGAGAGAATGTAATCTGTGCAATGATTCCGTTAAAGTTTGTTCATTACGGAAATAGTTACGATTGTATGGAAAAACTTCCGCTTGAGTAGCTTTGATGATGTCTTCACTGTGAATTTGTTTTTCACTACCAGAAATAAATCCTACAGTACCTACAGCCACAACTGGTCTTTGGTTGGCTTGCACACCTAAATTGTGGGAGTATGTAGCCGCAGACTGTCCTGCCCAATAACCTGAAGATAACGCCCAAGCTGCGTTATGACTACCGCCACCCAGCAATTCTCATTTTGAAAAAAATAAGATAAAATTCTCTTAATTTAAGTGG
>JBAXRM010000088.1:0-18594 GCA_037131225.1 Nostocales cyanobacterium ELA583
CCTCTCAGGGCTGAAGCCGCTGAGTTTCCCACTTACCGCGAGGTCTTATGAAAATAAATACTACTGTACTACTAACCTTAATTTTGTTAACTCTGATGTTGGGAGCAGGTTCTGCAAGTGGTTTTTTGGGATTTACCTTGGGGAGTATGGCACTTAAAGGTGTTACTACACCAGATGGTCGTCCTGTGAGTAAATTTAAAAGCAGTAAGGCTAATAACTCCCAGGAAGAAAGTGTAGCTTTTTTAAAAGAAGAAGATATTCTCAAAGTCGTCAAATCACGAATTAACGACAAAAACAAAGGTAATAAACCAGACAAATCAGAAGAAGAAGAAGAAGAGATCAACATTACTAAGTCGCAGCCAAGTGAAAAACCCGCAGCAGAGGAAACTTCTCAACCAGGACTTCCTGTGACTGCTGAAAGCGAAGGTGTAACTATGTCTGTAAAATCTATTCGCTATTCTGGTGGTGATTTACTACTAAAAGTGAATATGCAGAATAAAGGTGCTGATTCTGTGAGGTTTCTCTATAGCTTTTTAGATATTACCGATGATAAAGGCCGAACCTTGAGCGCAATTACAGAAGGTTTACCCGCAGAACTGCCCGCAAAAGGTGCGGAGTTTAAAGGTACAATCAGCATTCCTACCGCTTTACTTGATGATGTTAAACAGATATCTCTGTCTTTGACTGATTATCCTGCTCAAAAACTCAAGCTACAATTATCTGATATTCCTGTAGAAAAAGGTAATTAAGATTCAATTTTGGATTTTAGATTTGATTCTAAATCTCAACCTTTCTTTTCCAGTGGGCAAATTTTACACTATCTTAGACAGTGAGTGCTTTTTCTACCTTAAGTTGGACAGATACGGGACTGCGATTGTGTAGCGTGCTAGTGTTGATTGCTATCAATGCCTTTTTTGTGACGGCGGAGTTTTCAATGGTGACAGTGCGGCGAACACGTATCCAGCAGTTAGTACAAGCTGGTGATATTCGAGCGATCGCTGTGGAAACATTACAACGTAGTATTGATAGACTACTATCTACAGCCCAACTAGGTATCACCCTTTCTAGTTTGGCACTGGGTTGGATTGGAGAAGGGACAATTGCTGTATTAGTAGAAAAATGGCTGCACTCCTGGCCTTTACCCTTGAGAATGAATTACTTACTAGCTCATTCTTTATCAGTCCCTATTGCCTTTTTTGCCATTGCTTACCTACAAATTGTTTTAGGAGAATTGTGTCCAAAATCAGTAGCAATGTTATATTCAGAACATCTAGCTAGGCTTTTGGGGCCATCAGTTAAATCAATAGTCCGTTTTTTCAGTCCCTTTATCTGGGTTCTTAACCAATCAACCCACTGGCTTTTACGATTATTTGGAGTTGAATATACTGGTCAAAGTTGGCGGCCGCCAGTGACACCCGAAGAATTACAATTAATTATCTCTACAGAACGAGAATCTTCAGGTTTAGAAAATGCCGAACGAGAACTATTAAATAATGTTTTTGAGTTCGGGGATATTACCGCCGAAGACATTATGATTCCTCGGACTAGTATTATTGGTATCCCCATAACCGCCAGTTTTCATACATTACTTGAAGAAATAGCATCTACTGGCCACTCTCGTTATCCTATCATTGGTGAATCTTTAGACGACATTCGCGGCATAGTTTATTTTCAAGATTTAGCACCACCTTTAGCTTTAGGTAAAATCACCCCAGAGACAGAAATTCAACAGTGGATGCGTCCGCCCCGATTTGTACCAGAACAAACTCTTTTAAGTGAACTTTTGCCAATGATGCAGCAAGAGAAACCCGCTATGGTAATGGTAGTTAATGAATTTGGGGGAACTGTAGGACTGGTAACTATTCAAGATATTATTGCTGAGATTATTGGTCATGCAGGTGAACTTGACAGCGTTAATGATTTGCTGATCAAAATGGTAGATAAACAGACATTTTTAGTGCAAGCGCAGATTAATTTGGAAGAAGTTAATCAGATATTACACCTTAATTTACCTTTAACTAGAGAATATCAAACTTTGGGCGGATTTTTACTTTATCAATGCCAAAAAATCCCGAATAAGGGTGAAATATTTAATTATGACAATCTTGAATTTACTGTTATGTCGGTTTTTGGTCCACGTCTTCACCAAATCCAAATTAGGATTTTAGATTCTTAGGAATGTGAATTAAATAAAGTGCAAAAGTAGAGTGTGTAAAGCCCTTGCGGGCATGGCTTCGCTTAGAGCGACAGCGTAACGCACCATTCCACGTTAACTCAGAATTGCAGGTTATTAATATAAACATGAAAAAACCCGGATTAACCGGGCAGATGTACTTTTTGTCGAGTGTTATCTAATGATGATTATTGATTAATTTCACAAGTTAAAGGACAAGCTGCATAAACGGTGGTCTGGTTTTTCTCAGCTTCACTATGTAACCAATTTAACCATTTTATTTGCTTAGGATGAATCCCTTTAGCTGTTAGCACTCCAGCAGCAATTAATACTGCCATAACATTAAACATTACTAAACCACCTGCCACAATTAACACGGCACTAGCGGGCATCACAGATTGTAAAACAATGGAAAGCAGACATCCAACCGTGGCCATCAATACAACTAATGGAAACCCGACAACCAACAAGCACACTGCCAAAGTAAATGTCCAGATTAAAAAGCTTCTCATCATTAACAAGGAGTGGGTCTGACCTAGATTAGAGCTTTGAGCCGAAACCATGACTTTTCCTCCTAAATACACAGCAAGTTTAAATTTCAGTTGTTTATCACTTAAAAGCGAATTAACTGATTTTTTTTGTTTCAGTGAAATTTAGTATATAAAACCTTAGCTCTAAAATGAGCATTTCTTTACTAAAGTTTACATTTAATTTTTTTGACTTATGAATGAGAATTGACATATACCCACAGGTAGGGAAAAGAGTTTTAGTCTATGTCTTGAGCAATAGAGTCTAACGATAGATGAGAATCTGAGATTGATCCCCGCAATCTGATGTGCGAGATGCTTAACATTTCTTATAGAAAACGATATTATTTCTCATAATTTATCAAGAGGTGATCAAAAGCAGGTTTTAGGTAATGGGTAACCGTGAATTTTTTCGCCTTCATCTGTCTGTCTGCTCTTGATTACCATGTACTATTTATTGCTATAAAATTACGTAAATTTTACGGAAAATTAAGGATAATCCGTAGGTGTTAAAAAATATGTATATTAGTAAATAACCCACTAAAAAAACTGCATGACAGAGGCAGGGAAAAGGGGGAAAATGATTTTTACCAATTATCTAGATTACTAATTAACAAAAGTAAAGATATATGACAGAACCACAAACGCGCAGAATGCCACCGCCACCGCCACCGTTACCAACAGCACAGCGACCACCAGCCCAAAATTTAGGAACGAATCCACCACTACCAACAATCAGCCCACCTGCGGGAATGCGTCCACCAGCGCCAGCCGCACCACCAGTCGCACCACAGCCAATATCTTCTAAACCTTCTGGAATTACCTTGGCACAGCTTGTTCAGGAGGCGTTTGATGAAGGTTACTCTGATGTTCACTTAGGAGTAGGAGAAATACCCCGCTTCCGCTGTCGGGGAGAAATTCAAACTACTAGTTATCCCGAAGCTGATAAACCGACTTTTATGAGTTGGTTACGGGAGATTCTCACTGATACGGAAATTCAAAGGTTTCAAGAACATCTAGAATTTGATGGTGCGACTCAGTATGATTTTGCCCGGGTACGGATTAATGTGTTTGATTCCTTGCGTGGTTATGCAATGGTATTGCGGTTAATTCCCCTGAAAATTCTGTCTATGGACCAGTTGCGCTTACCACCAGTATTTAGAGATATTTGTCATTATCATAAAGGTTTAGTTTTGGTGACGGGTCCAACTGGTTCAGGTAAATCTACAACTATGGCGGCGATGGTTGATTATATCAATCGGGAGATGGCCAAACATATTATTACGATTGAGGATCCAGTAGAATTTGTTCACCAAAGCCGTAAGTCTCTAGTCAAACAACGGGAGGTGGGAATGCACACCCTGAAATTTGATAACGCCTTAAAAGCAGCTTTGCGGGAAGATCCAGATTTGATTCTGGTGGGGGAAATGCGGGATAAGGAAACCGTGAATACTGCTCTGAAAGCGGCGCAAACAGGTCACTTGGTCATGGGAACTCTGCACACCAATAGTGCGGTCAAAACTATTGAACGGATTCTCAATTTGTTTTCAGGTGAAGAACAGGAGGCTATGCGTATAGC
The DNA here is from genome assembly GCA_037131225.1 of Nostocales cyanobacterium ELA583. Taxonomy (GTDB): domain Bacteria; phylum Cyanobacteriota; class Cyanobacteriia; order Cyanobacteriales; family Nostocaceae; genus Dolichospermum. Next base: position 4,280 of record JBAXRM010000088.1, read on the forward strand.
ACTGGCTGAATCTTTGGTGGCTGTAATCGCTCAGGGTTTATGCCGGACTACAGATGGTAAACGGGCTGCTTTCCACGATATTCTCATTAATACTGAAGCTGTGAAAGAATGGGTAAAAGACGGTAAGTATGATGAAATTGCGGAGTTAATGAAACAAGCGGGCTTTGATGGCATGGTGACGATGAATCAGTCATTGCTCAACCTCTATCAAGAAGGCCGCATTACTGAAGAAACTGCTTTGGAAATGTCGCCAACTCCTAATGAAATGGCACAATTCCTCCGAGGTCGTGTTTAATGGGTCAGTGGTCAGTTGTCAGTGGAAAATATTTTGCTCTCTGTTCTTGAAGTCCTAAACATCTGTGAGTAAGTTGAATTTAGACAAACTAACTAAACCGCAACTGTTTAAAGGTATTGCTTTGTTGACGCCTGGAGGGGATTTAATTTATTGTATTGACCCTGGTAAACAAGGACGATGGCATTTACATTTGTGTGCGGCTTTGCAAGAAATTCTCGATTTACCAGAGCCGCCACATTTTTTAGTGCCTTGTTATACTGCAACTATTGATCATTGGTTAAATCCTCGGACTCAGCAAGTCCAGATTTTCGCGGAGGCTTATCCAGCGGTGATGCGACATCAAGCTGTGCTGAATGCGATTTTTGGCAAAGGGGATTTGGTGTGGCAATCAGCACCTTGGCAGGATGGTTTGTGCGATCGCCTGGTATTATCAACTTATCGGACTACATTTCCGCAATTGTGGGAAGATCATGATTTAATTGTCCGGCTAGATTTAGCTGATTCTCCCCCACAATATCGGCAACCAGTTATCAGTAAAGAACCAGTACCAGAAAATATCCAAAGTCCTCCAGGCTATGTTTTGCGGTTGTTTGTTGCTGGTCATAGTGCGACTACAGAAAAGATTTTATACAATTTGCACGAATCATTAGAGCGATCGCTAGGATATCCTTATACTCTGAAGGTTATTGATGTTCTTACAAATCCAGAACAGGCAGAAATCGATCAAGTATCTGCTACTCCTACTTTAGTTAAGGTTTGGCCGCATCCAATTAGGCGGATGGTTGGTAATTTAGATAACATGGATAAACTGTTACAGATGTTAGCGGGACAGTAAATCAAATATGGCTCTTCGGTAGTTGTTATGCCAAACTATTAGCTACGCTCACTAAACAATATTACAAAATGTATCAATAAATATCTAAAAGTGCTGTAAGTGTTGACATATAAAGAATATTTGTTATTAACTATAAATACAATGCAGATTATTTTTAGATGAAATTAGTGCTATGACTGGTAAAAGAAATATTAATGACTACAATTGCGCCAATCCACAACTGAGGTAGTAAGATTTGCTCAATGAAAACCAAAAAACTAGTAGTGTTTAAACTTCCAGGAAAAGTCATAGTGGCAATTAATCCTTCATCACTCATAGCTCCAATTAATGTGACGTTTTTACCTTTATTTCCTGGACGGTCATCATAGACCCTTTCCCCTCCAACACCTCTACCGTAGTTTCTTGTCATAGCCAGGTTTACACCTGTTTCATCAATGAATACAAGGTTTTTGACAACGTCGAAATTCATAACGCATTTCTTGTACTCTTTCTGTTTCTTGCTCACTTGCCACTAAAGTTTTTTTTTACGTCTTAAATCTAAGCGTTTGAGAGTTCGGGATAAACTGGATACACTTACCTCTATTTCTGTTTTCTCCTTTATTGCTGCTTGAATTTCCCGCAAATATATATATATCATTTTGCTCTGTCACTATTTCCTTCAACAATTCTTCCTCTTTACCTTTAATTAACGAGCGACGGTCTCCACCTTGGGCAGCGAAACCAACCTCTTGATCTAATTCCTGTTCGGAGAAAAAATTTAAAATTCCTTTTATATCAGGAAGATTGTCTTTTGAATAAACCACGGGGTTTAATCCATCAAACCAATCTTCTTTTTGTTGCAAAGCCTGAACGACATCATCGGGAACTTTCAACCCACCTTTATTAATCCAAATGCCGTCTGATATTTGATTTAATAATTCTTCTGGTGTCATAGTTTTATGGAATAACTATTTATGTATTATAACATAATGCTGAAAATTATTAACACTATAACAGTGGAATTTACCGATAATTAAATAATGTTAGTTAACAATACCTTCACCAAAGTCCTGAAACCCTATTGATATCGTCACGATTTTATTGGCTTTCAGTTAGATCATTATTAAGATTATTTCCTAATAAGCGGAAGTATTATCAACAGAGTGAGAGAGCTATGCGCCTTGTTCTATGGGTATCTTAACTATTTTTGTCATCCTGTCAGGTATTGTTACATAAAACTATAATATGCGATTGGCATAGCTTTTATCTCTTTCACTACTTTCGGATCACTACCTAAATTTGCATAACGGACGATAAACCTGCTGATAGAACTCTAGGAATCACTCAGAGCAATAGCAATAACGCCAATATGCTTTTCTAATTCAATAATGTAGTTATAACAGGTGTCATTGTGAACAAAAAGTTATTACAATTTATTCATCAAAGTCCTAGTCAGCCGGAATTTGGTTCTGTAAAATATCGGCTCATGAAGCCTGAGTCTGGGTGCGGTTTGACTGATGAACAAGCTGATTGGGCGATCGCACAATATATATGTTTTTTGATGTTGTTTTGGCTCTATCCTAATACCAATTATTTCGTTCCCAGCAAACTTATAGATCGCGTTTGGCATTGCCACCTACTAGACACTCAAAAATACATGAAAGATTGTCAATTATTATTTGGCTCTTATATACATCATTTTCCCTTCTATGTCATCACTAAACTTCAAGCTGCTTTATTTCCGCACCCATACCTTCTTCTTGATCTAATTCTGGTAGATTTTTACCCAAAATTAAAACTGAAACCATCATTAATAAACTCGTCACCATAATCACACTGATCACATTCGGATTATCAAAATTGCTCGTACCTATTAACAATGCGGCGGCAAAATTACGTTGTGCAGTTCCTACTCCTAAAACTCTTTGAGTATCAATACCAGGACCACCCAATAAATAACCTACAGTAAAAGAGAATATAATAAAAATAGCACAAATAAAGATCACTCCAGTTTTCAATAAAACAAGAATTTCATTGCAGTGTACTATCAACCTCACTCCTAAACCTAAAAGCAATCCAAAATTAGATATTTTAACAGTAATTGTTTGGAGATTAACAGCTATACTTTCAGATTTTGCCTTCTTAATTAATAACCCAATTCCTAATGGTGTTAGCATCATTAATATTAAAGGTTTAGCAATATCCCAAGAATTGACTTCTACACCTTGCAAAACTAATGGTAATACAATCGGCATATAAAAAACAGTGCCGAACATTAACATCATCATTAACCCTGTAGAAAAAGCTAAATCCCCCTTAACTATTTGGGCAAGTTTAGGTAAGGCTGGAGGACCTGATGCTAATGCCATGATAATAAAACCATCTTTCACAGATTCATTAACAGGTATTACTTGCAGCAACAAATATACAAAAAGTGGCACTAAAACAAAATTTGCAACTAGCGATAAAACAACCAAACGGATATTACGAAGAGGCTGCCAAATCTGTTGAACAGTTAACTTTAGACCTGTACCAAACATAGTAGCAACAACAAAAGCCAGAAATGCAATTTTGTCAAGGATGGGGATAATTTCATTCATAATTTTTTATTTCACTTTCAATAAATCTGTAGGTTGGGTTAAGCGATAGCGCAACCCAACAAAAGTCGGTAAACGTTGGGTTTTGTTCCATTGTTCCGCAACGTTGACGCGAACAACCCAACCTACATTTGCGTGAAACAAAAATTACTTCAAATTCAAAGTAACTTTCTGTAAATTACCTGTGAATGCAAATGGTACTTGATAGGTTTCCACAATCGGAGTACCTGTATCTCGACCAACATCAAAAGTTTCATTTAAAGCCAAACGGTAGGGTAAAGTTTTTTCAATTCGACCCTCAGCCACCTGTTGATCATTAATGAATAACTTCCCATTTCCACCAGCACCAACTTCACCACCGTCATAATCAAAATTAAATTTGATTGTTGATTTACCTGGGGCTAATTTTTCAGAAGATTGAATAATGTAACGTTCCGAATTAGCAAAGTTATAGACGTAAGTTGGTTTACTATCTTCGAGGAAAAATCCCCAACCAGCAAAACGTCCACCTTGGGTTAATAGAACACCTTCTGCACCACTTTCTGGAATTTCCACATCAGCCGTAATGCTAAAAGATTTATTTTTCAGACTTGGGGCGCTACCTTCGGGAATACTAACTGCACCAGAATAGTAAGTAAAAGTTGTGCGTCCTGCGGCTGGGGAAGGACGACTTTGGACATCAAAACGTTCAGAAAGGCGATCATCTAATGGTAAAACTTTGTGTTTACGCGCTTCTGATAAAAATAACTTTTGCAGTTTTTCCAGTTTTTCTGGATTTTCAGATGCTAAGTTATTCGCTTCGCTGAAATCTTCCTCAATGTTGTATAGTTCCCAAGGATCTTTCTCGAAGTCAGCATTAATTGTACCCTGCCAAGGTAATCGAGGATGACGTGCCGCAGCTACCCATCCATTATTATAAATAGCCCGGTTTCCGAACATCTCAAAATACTGAGTTTTACGCTCAGAAGCAGCTTCAGGATCATCAAATGTGTAAACTAGGCTAGTACCTTCAATCTTCTGTTGTTTCACTCCATTAACTTTTGTAGGTGCAGTAATTCCCGCAGCTTCAAAAATAGTTGGCGTAATATCAATGACATGATGGAATTGGCTACGAAGTCCGCCTTGATCTTTAATGCGATCGCCATAAGCAATAATTAAGGGGTTACGAGTTCCACCAAAATGAGAAGCGATTTGTTTTGTCCATTGGAAGGGAGTTGTACCAGCCCAAGCCCAAGCTGCATGATAATGATTAAAGGTTTTGGGACTACCTAAGTCATTTAAAGAAGCTAACAGTTGTTCTCGACTTTCGGGTACTTTATTGAAAACTTTTAATTCATTGACGCTACCTGCTAAACCACCTTCAGCACTAGCACCGTTATCACCAACAATGTAGAAAACTAAGGTATTGTCTAATTCCCCGATTTGGTCAATGGCATTAATTAATCTTCCTACTTCATGGTCTGTATATGCTAAAAATCCTGCAAATACTTCCATTTCATGGGCATAGATTTTTTGATCATCTGGAGATAAGGAATCCCACGCTGGCAATTCTTTCGGACGGGGAGTAAGCTGGGCATTAGCAGGAATTACACCTAGTTGTTTTTGACGGGTAAAGGTTTCCTCTCGTAATTTATCCCAGCCTTGGTCAAACTTGCCTTGATACTTGTCTATCCAGACTTTGGGGGCGTGATGGGGTGCATGGGTAGCACCGGTAGCCAAATAGGTAAAGAAGGGCTTGTCAGGGGCTATAGATTGTTGAGAATGAATCCAGCTAATGGCATGATCTACTAAATCTGGAGTCAAATGGTAATCAGGATTATTTGTTGGTGGTGCAATCCGCTTGGTATTTTCGACTAAAGCCGGACTCCATTGGTTAGTATCACCACCCAAAAAGCCGTAAAAATACTCAAATCCTAACCCTGTCGGCCAGCGGTCAAAGGGTCCAACCGCACTGGTTTCATAATCTGGTGTATTGTGCCATTTACCAAAAGCCGCGGTGTTATAGCCGTTTTGCCGTAATACTTCCGCTACAGTAGCCGCACTCTTAGGTAAAATTGTTGTGTAACCAGGAAAGCCTGATGCTAACTCTGCAACTACGCCTGTACCCACTGAATGATGATTGCGTCCAGTTAATAAAGCTGCTCTGGTAGGTGAACAAAGGGCTGTAGTGTGGAATTGGTTGTAACGTAATCCTTTTTCAGCTAAATGAGTCAGATTAGGGGTTTCTATAGCACCACCAAATGTACTCGCTTGCCCAAAACCCACATCATCCAATAATACTAATAATATATTGGGGGCTTTTTCAGGGGCTTTAATTGGTGCAGGAAAATCCGGTGTTGATTCTTTGTAAGTAATGCCGATTTTACCTTTAAAAGATGGTGGGTTAATTGGTAATACTTTTCCTGTATCTGCTAGTGCGGGGCTAGTAGTGATTAGGAAAATGATGGAAAGAGATAATGTGAGCGCTCGCAAAATTAAATTTAACATATTTTTTTCTCACGCAGAGACGCGGAGGCACAGAGAGGAATTAAGAGAGTGTTCTTTAATTCAGGTTTTTTACTAATCGAAAGCCGATATGAGTTGTTCCGGTATCGGGAGATTCTGATTCTCGTGCTGCTGGACGGTAGCGGCTACAATAGTTTGGCGCACATAGGTAAGAGCCTCCTTTGATGACATGAAGGGCAGTTTCTGTGGGTTTTTTGGGGTCAAAACTTTTATTTGGTCCAGTGGGGTTGACGCTGTGGGCTTTGTTGTCATGTCCTAAACTAAACCAGTCGGAAGTCCATTCCCAAACGTTGCCGGTCATGTCGTAAAGTCCATAACCATTGGCTGGAAAAGAGCCTACTTTTGCCGTTCCTACATAACCATCGGCTTTGGTATTAAAAAAGGGAAATATTCCCTGCCAAGTATTAGCTTTTTTAGCTGAATACTGATTTCCCCAAGTATAAGTTGCCCCATCCAATCCACCACGAGCGGCGTATTCCCACTGTGCTTCTGTTGGTAGTAATTTTTCTGCCCATTGGGCGTAGGCTAGAGCATCTTCGTAGGCAATATGCACAACTGGATAGTTTTCTTTCTCTGTAATACTGCTATCAGTCCCAAAAGGATGCTGCCAATTAGCACCAGAAGTCCAATGCCACCAACTAAGAAGCTGAACTTGCTTAATGCCTTGTTTTGGCATTTGAAATACCAGAGAACCTGGTAATCTCTGCTCATCTGATAAGTCGGGAAACTGCTCTTTTGATAAAGGTCGTTCTGCAACTGTTACATACTTTGTGGCTTTGACAAACTCAGCAAATTGGGCGTTTGTTACCTCGTATTTATCAATGCAGAAGGAGCTAACTGTGACGTTTTCTCCTGTTCTCTCTTCCACAAAACCAGAATCACCCGCTCCCATTTTGAATGTGCCTCCAGAAATCAGTATCATTCCTGGAGGACAGGGATTAACGGTAACTGCTAATACGGATGAATTGGTGAATAGTGATACGAGTGCAAATACTTGAATCAGCAGTAATATTAAGAACTGCATTTTATGCTGTTGAAACTTTTAAACCAAGAATTTTGTCCAATCTCTCTACATAAAGTTCTGTAGAATTAGCTACTACTTGGATGGATAATCCCATAGATAACTAAGCTCCTGAGCGATGCCTTCGGCGAGCGTAGCTATCGCCTGTAGAATCACTGGGAGGTTCGTCTTTACTACTTCTACAACTGACCAAGTTATCTTGATCGAGATTATTAGCAGCAAATACATATACTGGACTAAAGATGAAAATTGAAGCAGTGATTAGCAAAATTACTTGCATATCTCATGGATTTATTTTTCAAAAATTTGTTCGCGTAGCGTCCCAAAGGGAAAGGAGGCAGGAGTTAACATAGACTATGAGTTCATGACAGAAATACTGGAAAAGACTTTTAACTTGTGTTTTTCTAAGTTAGTTTTTCCTCTCCTGTAGCCACTGGTAAATCTTTTTGAGTGCTATATTCTGTCCAAGAACCTTCATAAATTCTGACTTTGGGATAATTAAGCAGATGCTTTAAAACCACATATTGTAATGTAGCTTCTCGTCCTGTACTACAAGAAACAATAATGTCGTTTCCAGGAGTAATCTTTTTATCTGCCAGAATTTTCTTAATCTCATCTAATGACTTTAATTTGTGAGGATTTTTAGCATCTGTAAATGTTACCCAAGGAATATTCCGCGCACCAGGAATATGTCCATTGCGTATCCAAAGATTTTCTTCACCCCGGAACAATTTTTCTGGTCTAGGATCAATAAAAGTAACTCCTGGCTTACCAATAAATTTTCTCACATCATTTAAACTCACACGCACTGAAGGGTTATCCCGAACTGTGAATTTACTGACTGAGTATTTAGGAAATTCTTTTGTGACAACTTGATCAGTTTTATAACCAGTATAACCACCATCTAATACGGCAATATCTTTCAATCCAGAACGTTCTAGTAAATAAGCAACCATTGTCGCACCTAAAACATCTCTACCATCGGAATATACGAGTACACGACTATTATTTCTTACTCCTGAGTTGGCAAATATTTCGCCTAGTTTTTGATTGTCCCAATATTGTACTGGTAATCCTTCTTTTGGACCTCTAAAAGCCATATCAGCAATGTTTACAGCATTGGGAAGATGTCCTTCTATATAGTCGAGAGGAAAATTACGTACATCTAAAATTCTGAGGTTGGGATCTTTGGCGTTTTCAGCTACCCAATTTGATGAGACAAACTGAATGTTAGCGCGAGAATCAGCTGATAATACTGGCAAAGCTAATAAGGGAATACTTACTACAAAGGCAAAAAACACTGTCACCAAAGCAAATAACTTGGGTTTTTTCAAACTTTTGAAAGAGAAACTGTTAAACGTCATTTTTACCCTTCTTTGTATTTAATCAAACTATTAATTATTAGTGAAATTACCTTAATTAGCAGTAATATTAAAGTAATTCCAAAAACTGCATTTTACGCCGCTGGGACTGTTAAACCAAGAATTTTAGCAAATCTCTCTACATAAAATTCTGTAGGATTAGCTACTGCTTGGATAGAATCACGTTGACGCAAATTTTCCCACCATTGCTGCAAACGAGGTGTTTCTGATGGCAGTGTAAAATTACGGAACTTCTCTAAAACTGGTAATCTTTCAAACCAAGGATAGAAACTAATATCAACTAAACTGAAATTTTCTCCCAACCAGTAAGCACCACTACTAGAAAGTTTACCTAATCCTTCTTCTTCAATATACAAAAGAGACTCTAAAAACTCTCTCCGTCCCTGTTCTTGTTCTTGTGTATCTTTACCACGCAGCAATTTACCAAAGGCTGGAGCTAAACGAGTATTAGCGTAGTCAATCCAAATCCTAGCAACTGCTTTTTTAGCAGGATCATGAGGTAATAAAGCGGGTTCGGGGAATACTTCTTCTAAATATTCATTGATAATTGTAGACTCGTATATTTCTACATCTCCATGCTTAATTGCAGGGACTTTACCATAGCGAGAAACTTGGGTAAAAGCTTCTGGCTTATTCTGTAAATCAATTTCAATTGCTGTAAAATCAATTCCTTTTTCCAGTAATACCACACGGGTTCTTTGGGAGAAAGTAGAACCTTTGGTGTAATAAAGTTGAATGTTACTCATTTTGTTGATTAGGATTTGTGTGAATTTTTAGTTAATTGCAAAAATTAGTAGTTGCATGACAGCCAAAGATAGAAGTGAAGCAATTTCACTCCTACGATTTATATTTTTTGACTGGCAAACTACCAGGGCTTTAAATTAACTACGGTTTATTGGTCGGATTAGCGTATTATATTAGAAGTATTCCATAGTTTTTACTAAAAAACAAGTCTTTTAGCAAACATTCTTCTCCAAACGTAGAGCCAAAATGCCCAACAATTTAACACTTGTCCATAGCTTGCTTCTTTTCAGTACCGCGTTCATTGCCGGGTCACTTAATGCTGTAGCGGGCGGTGGTAGTTTTATTACATTTCCCACTTTGATATTTACTGGTATATCGCCAATTACCGCCAATGCTACAAATAATACTGCTTTATGGATTGCAGCTATGGCTAGTGCGGGTGCATATCGTCACAATTTACATATTCCGCGACGACAGCTTTTGATACTATGTATTACCAGTTTAATTGGTGGGGGAATTGGTTCTATTATTTTGTTATATACATCTGCGGATGTGTTTAAACAGCTACTTCCTTATCTGTTACTTTCAGCAACGCTGATATTTACATTTAGCGAACCATTGAAGATGTGGTTACAATTTCAAAGCAAGAAATCATCATCAGAATCTCCACCTTTATTAATTCTCGTGATTGCTCAATTAGCAATATCTATTTATGGTGGTTTTTTTGGTGCAGGTTTAGGAATTTTAATGTTAGCAACTTTAAGCTTTTTAGGTATTAAAAATATTCACACTATGAATGCTTTTAAATCCTTTCTTGGTAGTTCTATTAATGGTATCGCTATTTTTCCTTTTATGTTTGCTGGTTTAATTGCTTGGCATCAAGCTATTTTAATGGCTGTGGGTGGTTCTCTTGGTGGTTATTTGTGCGCTCATTATGCTCGGAGATTAGACCCTCGTTTTGTGCGGATATTTGTGATTGTTGTTGGGTTTAGCATGACTACTTACTTTTTTATTCGGGGCTAAGATAGATAAACATCAACTGGTTGGCAATGCTAGAAGTCGAAAAGCTTTCAATAGCATTTCGGTTATTTGCAGTCTTCAATGACTTGTCCTACATTCCATATAAATCAGTATTTATTTCTAGTTGTTTTAAGATTGCCTCTACATTGCCATAACTATTTTCGTTATAGAAAGAAACACCATCTGAGTTTAATTTCCCAAAACATTGATGATTTCTAATGTAATTAGAACCATCTGCTATTGTGAGCCAATCCTTTGCTGCTGCCTCGTAAACCAGCAACCAGTCCTCAGAGTAAATATTAGTTTTTGTGAGTTTGGACTTCCATAAAGATGTATCAAGAATTGATGTAAATAAGCCTTTATTCTGAGTATCAAGTGAAAGAATTGCTACAACATTATCGGGAATTTTAACAAGCTTTTTGGCAATTTCATCGTTTATCCTAATTTCAAACAGGATAGCCATCCATAATGCCCAAGCTATCTCATTCGTTGCGCGAGTTGAAGTATAATGAGAGATATGAGAATTAATCCAACAAGCCCTGGATGCTTTTCTTGAAGGGTTTTGTCTATGGATGATAAGATAATCTCCGCAATTATAAAAGAAGTATCTGTACCAATAGGAATTCCTGAAGTTTGGCCATCTTGGCCATTTTGCACATATTTATCAAGTGCATTTCCCAAGTAGCTCAAGTCATTACGATTATCTTTAGCTACAAGCTTTGTATGTAATGCCCAGGGTATTGAGTGCGTATAAACAGTTCCATAAAAATTAGCAATGTCAGCAATCAAAAGAGTATTACCTTGAGCGCGATCCTTAATACGCCTATTTGGTCTTGCTGAACCTGGTTCAGAAGGGATATAGGCTCTAATCGAATTCGGATCAGATGTTGGTCTTGAAATGCTGAGTGTTGATTTTCTTAGTTGTGCATCAACCTCTGCCCATTTATTATCCAATTCTTGACAAAGATAGAAGAAATGGGATGGATGGGGTATGTGTAATGGTCGGCTTGTACCATTTAGGCGGGCTATATTGTGTTTACATAATTGACTAATGCTTTCTCTAGCATGGACTAGTGTGCCATTAGCTTTAGGAGCAACTAAGCAGTTGTTAGGGGTAAAGCTAGTTTGAGTAACTGCGCTTGAGAAATTTTCGGTAGTAAATGCAGGTGGTAACTCTTTAGGGAAATAACCTTTAGAGAGAAGTTGACCAAGTACCCCCATGCTGCCTCCATACATAACAAAATTAATGATGTCTATTCTACTAGCAAATCAATAAGTTAAGTATCAGTTTTGACTTTTTATTTAAAATATCAAAAAAGAGAACAAGCGATCGCATTTCGCACAGAAGAACAGAGATTAGCAGTAGCTTTTGTCACAATTTTAACTCAACCACGTTAGACAACAGAGACATTTTTTTATATCAAATATGATATAATTCCAGGATGGAAGCTCAAAGTAAACCCTTAATTTGGCTGCATGGTGAAGTTAAAACCCCACCTTTCAGTCAAGAAGCACGAATAGAAGCTGGTGTTCTGCTCAGGCAATTACAGGAAGGTGAATCCATTGGGTTGCCACATTCACGCCCTATGTCAAGTATAGGAACTCACTGTCATGAATTACGTATTCGAGATGCAGATAAAAACTGGAGGATAATTTATCGAATTGATGATGATGCAATCTTGATTATTGAAGTCTTTAATAAAACAACCAGAACAACATCCAAAAAAGTGATTGAAATTTGTAAAAAGCGCCTGAGCAAATACGATAGTGATCAACAGGAGTAATGTGATGGATCAAGCTAAGAAAGAACGTTTAGAATCTAAAGGCTGGAAAATTGGCACAGTTTCCGATTTTTTGGAGTTAACAACTGAAGAAAGTATCTTTGTGGAAATTAAACTAGCTCTCAGTAAAAACTTGAAGGAACGTCGCCAAAAATTGATGACTCAAAGTGAACTTGCTACTAAAATTAGCTCCAGCCAACCTCGAATTGCTAAAGCTGAAAATGGCGATGCTTCAGTTTCAATTGAATTATTAGTTCGGGCAATTTTAGCCACTGGTGCAACTCCTCAAGATATTGGCCAGGTTATTTCAGGTGTGAAGTAAAAGAAATCATGAAAATGTGTTGGTTTGTGTTTCTTAACTCAAGCAACAAGATGAGCGATCGCCATGTTCAAACTTTTATGGGAAAATAGAATAAGCGATCGCTCTATCACTAACCCAAATTCTCAACAAGCTCTTCAACTGATTGCATCGGAATATAGAGTTTCATCGGATTTTGCTTAAATTGCTCAAAGCCATACTTTATATAAAAATTTACAACCTGCTCATCTAAAGCTTCGGCTATCACAGCTAAAGAACCAACCTGTCTAGAGGCATTAAACGCCCTTTTCAGAGCATCCACCAACATTAGCTCACCAAATCCCTGCCATTTTTGTCTATTATCAACAGCAAGGCGACCTAACAGCGTAGCTGGTAGATAAGGATAACGAGGTAATCGTTTCGCAAAAGCCTCATCCAGAACTGTAATGTCAACAGTATATGCAGAGAGCGTGTAGTAAGCTAAAATATGGGAATTAGGCTCATCAATCAAAACAAATACAGTTGCAACTCTTTTTTTGAGATCCTGAGATGCCTGTTTAGATAGATAATTATCTAAACTATCTTTCCCACAACAAAATTCAGTGCGGATATGCCTACGACTATCTAGAAGCTCGATCTTGAAAACCATTACACTGTAATTACTTGTTTATATCTTAATGCTGCTGCTTTCAGAGCATCATTCGGCTGGGGAGGATTAAGTAAAGCATCCACAAAAGCTTCAGCATCGCCCATACTCAGATTGAGGGTTTGGTGTCGTTCAATGACTCGCAAAGCCTCTGCCTGAACACTGGCAATGACAAAATCAGTTAAAGTGCGTCCTTCCAGATCCGCTGCTTTCTGCAACATAGCTTTAGTTTCTGGACTGATACGAGCTTCAAGTCTCGCTATTTGTTTTGGAATAGGTGCAACATCCATATCAATATAATTTTAGATGGACTCTTAAAATATACTATATACGGCAATATGCCGTATGTCAAACAATTGCAGAATCCGTATTTTTGTATTCTAAAAAGCCTTATACCATCATCTTTTTAACTGTTTCAACTATCACCTGCTATAGCTGCTACTGGTAAAAATCCACCAGCTTGCATTTGCCATAATCTGTGATAAGCTCCACCCTTAGCCAATAACTTAGAGTGAGTACCATCTTCAATAATGCGACCTTGATCAAATACCAAAATCCGGTCTAAATGCGCGATAGTAGATAAACGATGAGCTACTACAATTACCGTTTTTCCATTCATTGCTGAATCTAGGGTATCTTGAATGGCTTTTTCCGTAATGGAATCGAGACTGGAAGTGGCTTCATCTAAGATGAGGATAGGTGCATTTTTGAGGATAACACGAGCGATCGCAATCCTTTGTCTTTGTCCCCCAGATAGTTTAACACCACGTTCTCCCACCAAAGAATCATAACCCTCCGTCATTTGGGCAATAAAATCATCAGCATAAGCTTTCCGTGCTGCCAGCAAAACTACTGCTGAGATAACGATGGGAATGTTGTTGTAAATAGGCATATAAAGACCGAACAATATGCTGTCTGTGGACGGGATGGAGGATTGTTTGTAACAGTCCAGCAGAACGCCCAAATACCACCTCACCTATACTCAACGCTGTAAATAGGATCAAGGGTTGTTTTAAGGTATCAAAAACGAGTTTGCTGTCTCCTGTGGAGCGTGTCACACTGCGGATCATCTCACCAATCGCATAGGGCAACATAATCCCACAGGTGGCGTGTATTATCTCCAGAGACACCATGAACACATACCACCAGCGGAACTGATTACTCCCGGTTCGCCCATTTTTGCGAGAGTTAGAAGAATTCTACTCAGGAGTA
>JBAXRM010000089.1:0-18550 GCA_037131225.1 Nostocales cyanobacterium ELA583
TATTGTCCCCACCCCCACTAGCCAAGGTTCTACCATCTGGGCTGTATGCTACAGACCGAACCCAGTCAGAATGACCAGTGAGGGTTTGCAGTAGTTTTCCTGCCTTTACATCCCACAGTTTGATAGTATTGTCCCCACCCCCACTAGCCAAGGTTCTACCATCTGGGCTGTATGCTACAGAAACAACTGGGTTAGAATGACCGGTGAGGGTTTGGAGTAGGTTTCCCGTTCTTAGATCCCACAGTTTGATAGTTCTATCATCACTCCCACTAGCAAAGGTTTTACCATCTGGGCTGTACGCTACAGAAATAACCGGGTTAGAATGACCAGTGAGGGTTTGCAGTAGGTTTCCCGTCCTTAGATCCCACAGTTTGATAGTCTCGTCCTGACTCGCACTAGCTAGGGTTTGACCATCAGGACTAAATGCTACAGAATAAACCCACTTAGAATGAGCAGTGAGGGTTTGCAGTAGGTTTCCCGTCCTCAAATCCCACAGTTTGACAGTGTTGTTCATATTCCCACTAGCCAAGGTTTGACCATTAGGACTAAATGCTACAGAATAAACGGACTCAGAATGAGTAGTGAGGGTTTGCAGTAGGTTTCCCGTCCTCAAATCCCACAGTTTGATAGTGTCATCCCAACTGCCACTAGCCAAGATTTTACCATCGGGGCTGAAAGCTACAGAAGCAACCCAGAAAGAATGACCAGTGAGGGTTTTTTCCAAAGAGATACTACTAGGTGACTTTGTAATTATAGATATGGAATTAGTTGGAAGCAAAACAGAATGTGTATAGCTATAGATTTGACTTATCACTAATCCAACTATCGCACTTGTTAATAATACTTGTCCATAGATTTTAAATCCCATTCCAACTATTGTATTTGCCAGTAATAAGTTTTTTTGCTTAGTTGTTTGAGAAGGTTGAGTTTTTACAGGTTGACTCTGAGATTTATAAACTGGCGTTTGCTTAACCGGGGATGAAGTAGTTAGAACAGTGTATGGTTTCCATTCTGGTATTGACTCAGAATCAGGTTTTGCTTTAACAATACCAGGAAAAATATCAATACCAAGTTTTGCAAAGCGATCGCACCAATAGCATTTACCATAAGTTCGGCTATAGTAATGATTATCTACCCTGCCGCAAATAGTTAGCCTATCATTCCCTACTTTTAACGCCTCCAACCACTTCCTAGCCGTAGGGCGGAAATTAGGATTTTTATGCCCATCATTAAAGCATTTCAGAAAACATTGCTGAACCTCTGGATGAACAATCTCCAGGGGAATTGTTCTTGCTACTGCTGCAATTAAATTAGTTGACCCATTAACCCATAAACCCTGACAGATAAGTTCATTTATATCTGGAGTTTCCCCCGCACCTGTCCACTTTCCCTGAAAAGGATTATTACCACCAAATAATAATTGATAGATAATTACTCCTAACCGGAATCTATCATGTACTTCCGTTTGCTCAATACTATCAAAATCTTTTCCAATCAGTTCCGGTGGTGTATATCCCTCAGAACCAACTAAACAATAATAAACCTTACCATTTTTCGGATTTTTCACCTGAAAAGAATCTGTATCAATAATAGAAGGTAAAGCCCGATTATTAACTAAAATATTTTGTGGTTTAATATCTCCCAAAACATAACCAGCAGCGTGCAGTGCTTCAATAATTGAAACAATATTCAGCGCCGTTGTGTGCAGAAACCGCCAATCAATCTCAAGTTTCAAAGCTTTACGACGACGGGGATTATAAACATCAAGAAGTTCTTTTCCATCCTTAATTTCTGGCATCAAAAAGCCCACACAATCACCCTGAGCATTTTTCAACGCCGACTTAGGCCAAGCAAAAGAAACATGATTAAGATGGGAATTTGGTTCTGTGGGTGGATGTGCTATCATTACCGCTAACTTCTGCACCCGTTCAGGTGTTGGAGAATGGTAAATTTTCGCTAAATAACCTTTTTGATTAGTTCGCCAAACTTTCGCTTCACCACTATTAGCAATCTCTTCACCCAACAGAGTAATTGATTTTCCCGTACTGGCACAGGTAAGAACTGTCATAGACTTTTAATTAGATGGGTTGAAATAAATATCAAATGGTATTTGAAAAGTTGCAAAATCAATTTTTGACCCCTCTCCAAACCTCTCCCCTGCAAGGGGAGAGGCTTTAAAACTCCCTGTACAAAAACTCATCTTTTCATGTCCCCTCTCCTCTTAGGAGAGGGTTAGGGAGAGGTTCTTCTCTACTAAATCTCCTTTCCAAAGAGACACAAAAGCAAAGTTTTATCATCATCAGTGCGAGAATTTAACCTTTCAGAATTGAGAAAATCAATTACATATTTTTCATCATCTTCTGGTTTAGCTGTTTCTCGCAAATATTCCTCCAAAGGTTTAAAGAATGGTGCATGAGGTTTCCAGTCACTCAAGCGAATCGCTACTTTTTCTAATCCATCAGTAGAAGCACAAATAAACTCTTGTTTTCCTGAAATTACCTTTACCTGCATTTCCTCCAGCGCATTAGCTGAAGTCACAAAAGTTGTTTCATTGAAAAATTCCCCCTTATCTGGTTCAAACAATAATTGATATTCAGAATCTTGGGAACGCACCACCATAAATCCATCCCCAATTTGCATGGCTGCAACCCATTCAGGAGTCGCTATAAAAACCAACAGAGTACAAGCTAAATCATGAACAAAATAATCATTATTATCTGCTTTTTTGTTTAACGCAGTAATAACATCCTTGACAAACTTAGTAAAAACTTCCTTAGCTTCCATTTCCGAAAGTGGTTGAGAAAAACCTTGTTTATCAGGAAGTTCATTAATCTCAGCAAAGCATTTAATTACAGTCTTTACCGCCAATTCAGAACCAATATGAGAATATTTAGCACTCCCAGCACCATCAGCAACTGCACCCACAATCACATCATTAAAAATGCGATAATTTCCGCAGTCTTGACAAGGTATTTTTTGCTCCTTATGACTCGTTCCCGTTGCATAACGCGCTATAGCTTTCCAACCCACAATAAATAAATCCTGTATATTTTATTAGACTTTATAACCCCTCTCCAAACCTCTCCCCTGCAAGGAGAGAGGCTTTAAAACTCCCTGTACAAAAACTCATCTTTTCATGTCCCCTCTCCTCTTAGGAGAGGGTTAGGGAGAGGTTCTTTTAGCTTATACACCCTCTAAGTAGTAATTTGACCCCATCCCACCGGCGGTAATGCCACAGCTTCCCCTACTTTGCCACTAGAAACCCGTTTCATAGAAGTGGAAAGCCAAACAAATAAAGAGCGAAAATCTAAGCCATTCAGCATCACTGGAGGACGAGGTGCAATTTGTTTAAGTTTGTTCATATCTGCACCTTGAACACCAACAGTAAAAAACAACATTCGACGCTGTTCTTCTTCTTCCCTCACCCTTTGTGCTGCACCTTCCCAAGCATCTGTAGGCGCACCATCGGTAATTAAAAATACCCAAGGACGATAATAGAGAACACCGTTATCCTTATAAGACTGTTTGCGTTGTTCCAATAAATCTAAAGCGTATTCTATAGCTTCACCCATTGGTGTTACACCCTCTGTTTCTAGCTTAGGCGCTGTAAACTGGTCTATAGTGACAAAATCTTGCGTCAGTTTCACGGGTCCAAAAGTGACAATAGCAACTTCTACACTCAAGGAAGCTTGAGCATCTTTCATCACATCTTCTTTGAAAGCTGCCAAACCTCTATTTAACTCCTGGATAGGTTGTCCTGACATTGAGCCAGAGGTATCCAGTAAGAGAATTACCGGACAACGATTTTCCGGGTTTTCCACGAATTCAGGTAAACCTACTGGCATTTTTGATACTCCTGGTTAATCAAAATTAGATGCAAAATATATAAACTAGATTTTATTTATTACTACATAGCTTAACACGAGTGTTATTACGGAATCAATCCCCATATCTATCAACAGTAAGGGTTTAGCAATGCTAAACCCCTACGAATGGTCAGAATTTATTCTTTGCCCAAAATCCCCCCATCCGGTAAACTCATAAATGCTGCGTTAATCCTGAATATGTCCGACTCCCAAGTAAGTGCTGCTGTTGCGAAACTCTACGATACCTATCCATTCCCCCCTGAACCCATCCTGGACGAACCACCACCAGGATATAATTGGCGTTGGAATTGGTTAGCTGCTTACAACTTCTGCACAGGGAGAAAACCACAAAAGCAAGATATCCGCATATTAGATGCTGGTTGTGGTTCAGGAGTCGGAACAGAATATTTAGTACATCTCAACCCGCAAGCGCAGGTAGTCGGAATAGATTTAAGTGCTGGTACATTAGAAGTAGCAAAAAAACGTTGTCAAAGTTCCGGTGCTGACCGTGTAGAATTTCATCATCTGAGTATCTATGATGTAGAACAGATACCAGGACAATTCGATTTAATTAATTGCGTTGGTGTGCTTCATCATCTTCCAGATCCCATTCGTGGCATTCAAGCTTTAGCGAAAAAACTCGCTCCAGGTGGAATAATGCACATCTTTGTGTATGGAGAATTAGGAAGATGGGAAATACAACTAATGCAAAAAGCGATCGCACTTCTCCAAGGTAACAAACGCGGTGACTACCGTGATGGCGTTCAAGTCGGACGAAAATTCTTTGCTTCCCTACCAGAAAATAACCGAATTGTCAAGCGAGAAAAAGAAAGATGGTCAATGGAAAACCAGCGGGATGAATGTTTTGCCGATATGTACGTACATCCCCAGGAAACAGATTACAACATTGATACATTGTTTGAATTAATAGACGCTGCTGAATTAGACTTTGTAGGGTTTTCTAATCCTGGATTTTGGCAACTAGAAAAGCTTTTAGAAAAAGCACCAGAGCTAATTGAACGAGCCGAAGAATTAACAGAACGTCAACGTTATCGTCTCATAGAATTACTAAATCCAGAAGTAACCCATTACGAATTTTTCCTCAGTCGTCCCCCCTTGACCAAAACCGATTGGACAGCAGATAACCAATTATTAGCTGCAATTCCCGAACTTAACCCCTGCATAGATGGGTTTCCCAGTCAATGTTTATTTAACTATGATTACCAAATAGTTAACTTATCAACAGCCGAATTTGAATTTATGCAGAAATGTGATGGGAAATCTACCGTAGCAGAGATTTTAAACAAAGTGCAATTTGATTTAGATGGAGTTAGAAATCTTTTGAAACAACAAATGATTTTGTTAACACCTAGTTAATTAACCCGCTAATTCTTCACACAAAATTCAAATTGACATAAATAATTATATTAGGACTTACGCACTGTACAAATCAATCATGATATGCGTTCACCGAAATACCTTATTTCAGTGTGCAACTAATTCTATTGTTACCGATAAATCAAGTGTGGGGTAAGGGTTTAGCAGTGATCATTGGTGTCAACTTAAGTAGGGGCGTATTGCAATACGCTCCTACTTATCTGTTAGCTTCTACACCCGCCCAGAAATGAATTATGGCTTACGCCACGCTTCGCTATCAGGGCTAATAACCAAAGTAAACTAAAGTTTACTAGAGAAATTTTTGTTTATTTAGTCATCTTTAGATGACTTTAGCTATTAGACTGGGAATTCATTCCCAGGCGGGACATTGGTTTTACGTTAAGTTGACACCAATGATGTCTAAATATTTATTTAACATTTTGCAACTTTACTCCACCTTGGTCCACCAGCCCTGACTTCACCAAGTCGGAGAATATTGATTATCCGTCCGCTAAACAAATTTTTCAAATCATCTGGTAAACTGTCCACATTAGTTTGAAGTTTCAATTTCTCTAACCATCGCTGAACTTGTGATTCAAACTCAAGGTAAGGGTTTCCCCTCCATTGCTCATCTGCTGGTGGTAATAAATAATTTGGAAGTCTTGCTTCACCCACTACGTGAATTGATGAACCCTGAGAATCATCAAAAGAATCCCGTAGGACAGTAACACGCTCTCCTGCTACAAGCAAGCCAAGGGAGCAACCAATCTCAATCATCGAGCGTTCAAGCTGAAAAATAACATTTTCATGATGGATACTGATATCATTGAGTTTTACTTCAACAATCATCAAATATTCTCCATCTGGGCTAGTCACGATAATATCTGGATGTGATGTTTTCATAGAAATACCGGAATATTGAACTTGAGTTCATTAATAAATGTGATGGTTCTGCCAGATTGACTAACATTCTAGCCCAAGTCAAGCTAGACTTGCACGCAGTAAGACATCTCCTCAAACAACAACTACTCTTACTAACCCCCGCTTCATGAAAAAATTAGTAACAACTGACAACTAACAACTGACCAAAAATAAGTTAATTGTTTTTTTCTAAAGTAGTGTTACCGGATCGTGATATGATTCAACTGACTGAATGTGCAGTCATCATCTTTTAGCTGTACTGGTTTCAAGTCTTGTGAGCTTGTCAGAAGAATCAATTGCACCCACTCAGACAACACAACAAGATGAGGAATCTGGTTTTGCAGAAAAACCAGTTAGCTCTTCTATGCAAGAGTTCTATCAACTTTATCAAAAGTTGACAGTAATAACACTTGTGTTGACGGGGATTATTTTTATCTCTGTGTGGATTTTTTATTCCTTAAACATAGCCCTAAATTATTTCATTGGGGCGTGTACAGGTGTGGTTTACTTAAAAATGCTGGCTAAAGATGTAGAGAGGCTAGGTGGTGAAAAACCAAGTTTGAGTAAAAATCGTTTTGCTCTGATCATGATACCGATTATATTGGCGAGTCAATGGCATCAGCTACATATTCTGCCCATATTCTTGGGGTTTCTCACCTACAAAGCTACCCTCGTCATCTATATGGTGCAAACTGTATTCAATCCTGAAGCTTAAAGTAGGAGTTTAGCACTACTAAACCCTTACAGACAATCCTCCCATTTGCAATTTTTTGGGAAAATCTTGAACAACGCCCATGCTTAGTGTATTAAACGCCTTCAATGCTTTTCCCCTCGCCGAATTGGAAGTAGGACATCACTTCTTGTGGCAACTGGGCAGTCTCAAAATACATGGGCAAGTATTTCTCACCTCATGGTTTGTGATTGCTATCCTAGTAATAGCATCACTAGCTGCCACCAGAAATGTCCAAAAAATTCCTAGCGGCATCCAAAATTTAATGGAATATGCCCTAGAATTTATTCGGGATCTAGCTAAAAACCAACTCGGAGAGAAAGAATATCGCCCCTGGGTACCATTTATTGGTACGCTATTCTTGTTTATCTTCGTATCAAATTGGTCAGGAGCATTAATTCCCTGGAAGCTAATCCACTTACCTTCTGGTGAACTAGCAGCCCCTACCAACGACATCAATACAACCGTCGCATTGGCATTGCTAACTTCCTTGGCGTATTTTTACGCTGGATTTCGCAAAAGAGGTTTAGGCTACTTTAAGAAATATATTGAGCCAACACCAATTCTGTTGCCAATTGCTATTCTCGAAGATTTCACCAAGCCCCTCTCCCTAAGCTTCCGTCTATTTGGAAATATATTGGCGGATGAATTAGTTGTGGCGGTATTGGTATTACTCGTGCCTCTCTTTGTGCCTTTGCCAGTAATGGCTTTGGGTTTATTTACTAGTGCCATTCAAGCCTTAGTATTTGCGACCCTAGCCGGGGCGTATATTCATGAAGCCTTAGAGGGACACGGCGAAGAAGGACATGAGGAGCATTAACGCCCTCAGTTGATAGCACAGTATGGCTTACGCCACGTTGCACTATCAGGAGAGCAAACTTGCTCAAAACATCGCCACGGCGATTTAAGAACCTAGTGCCGTGTGAAAACACACATCTAGATTGTTACGGACATTTGTAATTTTTGTAGTTAAAGTAAGGAAAATCGTCATGGATCCAATAGTACAAGCTGCTTCAGTTCTAGCTGCTGCCCTCGCTATCGGTTTAGCTGCAATTGGACCTGGTATTGGTCAAGGTAATGCAGCCGGTCAAGCAGTAGAAGGTATTGCTCGTCAGCCCGAAGCAGAAGGCAAAATTCGCGGCACACTACTTTTAACCTTAGCCTTCATGGAATCCTTGACAATTTACGGTTTGGTAATTGCCTTGGTATTGCTATTCGCTAACCCTTTTGCCTAAGACCGAAAAAGTTTTGTTAATCTAGAGACGTGAAAGATGTCACCAGATTTTAGATTTTGGATTGACGATTTTGGATTGACTCCACCAAACAAGTGTAGAGCTTGAAGATTTGGGATTTAAGATTTTTCCGTTTTGAAAGCCGGGGCTTATACCAAATTTTTTAAATCTAAAATCTAAAATCTAAAATCTAAAATTACTGGTTAAAAGCTGGACATCTACACGCCTCTAAAAACTGGCAGTTTATGGATCATCTGGGAAGGGATTCGTAAAATTATCAAGGGCTGGATCACATTACTAGCCAAGAAAATTCCTATTCCAGCCAAAGAGGAGAGAAATGTTTGATTTCGATGCTACTTTGCCATTAATGGCATTGCAATTCCTGTTGCTGGCAGCTTTGTTGAATGCAATTTTCTATAAGCCCATGACGAAGGTATTGGATGATCGGGATAATTATGTCCGTACCAATAACCTTGATGCTCGTGAACGCTTGGCCAAAGCTGAAAGCTTAACCAAAGAGTATGAGCAGCAACTAGCATCCGCTCGTAGGCAGTCACAAGTAACTATGGAAGCTGCCCAGAATGAAGCTAAGAAAATTACAGCACAAAAAATAGCTGAAGCCCAACAGGAAGCACAAGCTCAACGCGAACAAGCTGCTAGGGAAATAGAACAGCAAAAGCAAGCCGCTATGGCTACCCTAGAAGCGCAAGTTGATGTCCTCAGCAACCAGATTCTAGAAAAACTATTAGGACCAGCGTTGGCGAAATAATATAGCAGGAGTCACCGAGTCAGGAGTCAGAATTCAGGAGTAAAACCCGTTTGTGGTCAGAGTTCCATGATCCATTGATTTTCTTACTACCTTGGCGGTTGTTATATTACCAAATTGGTTCTACGAAAGCATAAACACTTAAGGGCATTTGCCTAGAAAGTGGTGAAATTTAAGTGTCCAAAAAATTGGCACTTTTTTCCCTGTAGGGAAAAATCAACGAATTACCAAGCGAGCAGCGCACTTGTAGATGGGTAACATGGGCAATATTTTTTTACTTGCCGCAGAAGCTGTTCACTCTGAAATGGCAGAAGGCGCAGCAGAAGGCGGTTTCGGTCTAAACCTAGACATCCTGGAAACCAATCTAATTAACTTGTTAATTCTGATTGGCATACTATTCTACTTTGGACGCAAAGTTTTAACCAATATCTTGACCGAAAGACGCTCCGGCATTGAAAGCGTTATTCAAGATGCAGAAGGACGCTTGCGGGAGGCTCAAACTTCCTTGGCAACAGCCCAAGGACAGTTAACCCAAGCACAGCAAGAAGCACAGAGAATCACCCAGGTAGCTGGAGTAAATGCTCAAGTAGCTAAAGAAGCTATTTTAGCGAAGGCAAATCTGGATGTAGCCCGGTTGAAGGAAACAGCGGCATCTGATTTGAATGCAGAATTAGATAAGGCTATTTCCCAACTTCGACAAAAAGTAGTTGCTAAAGCACTACAAAAAGTTGAAGCACAACTCCAGGGCGGAATTAGTGCTGATGCTCAACAAATTTTAATTGATCGTAGCATCGCACAACTGGGAGGCGAGATATGAAAAATGATGCGGCATCTGCTGAAATATCTCAGCCTTATGCACAGGCACTATTGTCCATTGCTCAATCTCAAAACCTAACAGAAGAGGTAGGAGTAGATGCACGGACTTTTCTGGGTTTATTAACAGGGAGTCAAGACCTGACAGGCTTTTTGAGTAATCCCTTTGTGAAGCCAGAGAACAAGAAAAATGTCCTCAAACAACTACTTGGGGAAGGTGTAAGCCCTTACCTACGTAACTTTTTACTGCTGTTAGTTGACAGAAAACGCATTGCTTTCTTAGAACCGATTTTACAGCAGTATTTGGCGCTATTACGCCAGCTAAATCAAACTGTATTGGCTGAAATTACTTCTGCGGTTCCCCTCACCGAAACCCAACAGCAAGCAATTACAGAAAAGGTTGTTGCTCTTACCAAAGCGCGTCTAGTGGAACTAGAAACCAAAATAGACAGCGACTTAATTGGTGGTGTAATTATTAAAGTTGGTTCTCAAGTAATTGACGCTAGTTTGCGTGGTCAACTACGTCGTCTCTCTTTGCGTTTAAGCAGTAACTAAATTGGTAATGGGTAATAGGTAATGGGTAATGGGTAATAAATTTTTCCCAATGGCCTCTTCACCAATCACTAATTATCATTAATTTCTTTGTGAAACTAATTAGCACGACAAATGAGCATTTCCATTAGACCTGACGAAATCAGCAGCATCATTCAACAACAAATCGAGCAATACGACCAAGAGGTTAAAGTTGCTAACGTTGGGACAGTGCTACAAGTAGGTGACGGTATTGCCCGGATTTATGGCTTGGAAAAAGCTATGGCTGGGGAACTCCTAGAATTTGAAGATGGGACAATCGGTATCGCCCAAAACTTAGAAGAAGATAACGTTGGTGCGGTATTGATGGGCGAAGGTCGGAGTATTCAAGAAGGTAGCACCGTAACCGCTACTGGTAGAATCGCCCAAGTAGGCGTAGGTGACGCGCTCATTGGTCGCGTTGTGGATGCTTTGGGTCGTCCTATTGATGGTAAAGGTGATCCAAAAACAACCGAAACTCGCTTGATTGAATCTCCAGCCCCTGGGATTATTGCTCGTCGGTCTGTACATGAACCGATGCAAACAGGTATTACCGCGATTGACTCCATGATTCCTGTGGGCCGTGGTCAACGGGAATTAATCATTGGAGATCGCCAAACCGGTAAAACTGCGATCGCTATTGACACCATCATCAACCAAAAAAGTGAAGATGTAGTTTGCGTTTACGTTGCTATCGGTCAAAAAGCTTCCACCGTTGCTAACGTAGTCCAAACCTTACAAGAAAAAGGCGCGATGGATTATACAGTAGTTGTTGCTGCTAACGCCAGTGACCCAGCTACGTTACAATTCCTCGCTCCCTACACAGGCGCTAGTATTGCTGAGTATTTCATGTACAAAGGCAAAGCGACCTTAATCATTTATGATGACTTATCCAAGCAAGCTCAGGCTTATCGCCAAATGTCTTTGCTGTTACGTCGTCCACCAGGTCGGGAAGCGTATCCTGGAGATGTATTCTACATTCACTCTCGCTTGTTAGAACGTGCTGCTAAGTTAAGTGATGAATTGGGTAAAGGCAGTATGACCGCCCTACCTATCATTGAAACCCAAGCTGGTGACGTATCTGCATACATTCCTACCAACGTAATTTCTATTACCGACGGTCAGATTTTCTTATCCTCCGACTTGTTCAACTCTGGTATTCGTCCTGCGGTAAACCCCGGTATCTCTGTATCCCGTGTAGGTTCTGCGGCACAAACCAAGGCCATGAAAAAAGTTGCTGGTAAAATCAAACTAGAATTGGCACAGTTTGACGACTTACAAGCTTTCGCACAATTCGCTTCTGATTTAGACAAAGCCACTCAAGACCAGTTGGCGCGTGGTGTCCGTTTACGGGAACTCCTCAAGCAGCCCCAAAACGACCCTCTCTCCGTAGCTGAACAAGTAGCAGTTCTTTACGCTGGTATTAACGGTTATTTAGATGACATTGCAGTTAATAAAATAACTAGCTTTGCTCTAGGTCTACGTGACTACCTGAAGAATGTTAACACTGCATACTTCCAAGGCGTACAAGGTAGCAAAGCCCTTGGTGAAGCAGAAGAAACTGCTTTGAAAGCGGCTCTCACTGAGTTCAAAAAGACCTTCCAAGCAGCGTAACAATTTTGGATTTTGGATTTTGGATTTTGGATTAAATAGACTTGTCCAAAAATTAGATATCAGCCCATCAGATACAGGGATTTGATGTTTATTTGCAGATAAGTCTCATCTAAAATCCGAAATTCCGAATCTAAAATCTAAAATCTAAAATCTAAAATCGGATTATGGCTAATCTCAAATCAATACGCGATCGCATTCAGTCGGTCAAAAACACCAAAAAAATCACAGAAGCCATGCGGCTTGTAGCTGCGGCGAGAGTTCGTCGCGCTCAAGAACAAGTAATCGCTACCCGTCCCTTTGCAGACCGTTTGGCGCAAGTATTATTTGGCTTGCAAACCAGACTGCGGTTTGAGGATGTCAACTTACCACTACTGAAAAAACGGGAAGTTAAATCAGTTGGTTTGTTGGTAATTACTGGCGATCGCGGTTTATGTGGTGGTTACAATTCTAACGTGATCCGCCGGGCGGAAAATCGGGCTAAGGAACTCAAAGCTGAAGGTGTAGACTATACATTTGTCTTGGTTGGCCGCAAAGCTACCCAATACTTCCAACGGCGTAATCAGCCTATTGCTGCTACCTACAGCGGTTTAGAACAAATTCCTACGGCCGCAGAAGCGAGAAATATTGCTGATGAACTACTTTCTCTCTTCCTTTCAGACAAAGTAGACCGGATTGAGCTAGTTTATACAAAATTTGTCTCCTTGGTTAGTTCTCGTCCCGTAGTTCAAACGCTTCTACCTTTGGATACCCAAGGTTTAGAAGCAGCCGATGATGAAATTTTCCGCTTAACTACTCGTGGTGGTCAATTCCAAGTAGAACGGGAAAAGGTCGCTAATAAAGTTGCGGCTTTACCTACTGACATGATTTTTGAACAAGATCCAGTACAAATTCTGGATTCTTTGTTACCTTTATATCTGAGCAATCAGTTATTACGGGCATTACAAGAATCAGCAGCTAGTGAATTAGCAGCACGGATGACAGCAATGAGTAACGCCAGCGAAAACGCCGGTGAATTGATTAAATCTCTTTCTTTGTCTTACAACAAAGCCCGTCAAGCTGCAATTACCCAAGAACTTTTAGAGGTTGTTGGTGGTGCAGAAGCGTTGACTTAATTTGGTTCTTGATGATTGGTGGTTGGTAAAATTAACCATAACCAATCATCCCAATCATCAGTTATTAAAGTTTCAGCGTACCAAAAAACTTTACCCGCTCTTTCAAAAACTGAAAATCCTTCATGACGAAATAATTATTTAGCATATTCTCGTCATTTAAAGGGTTAAACAATCTAATACTTTACCCTAAAGTTTCCATCAACTTCTCCATCAAATCTTCCGCTAAGTCTAATAACTCAACCTCATCAATATCAATATTACTACAACTGCGATCGCTTCCAGCAACAACAACATCACCAACTAAAAAATCCTTAGCTGTAAAAATTCTATCATTCTCGGTTATTGACTCAAACAATATTCTAAACCAGCAATAATTTCATCAATATATTTATTATGTAAACGTCTTCTTACCTTCACAGTAACTACATCATTACTTTCTAAAAAAGTGGTAAGCTTTTCAATATAACCGGGTTCATCGTCGTCATCGCCCCAAGTATCTAACCAATCACTATCTATATTTTCAAAATATAAATCAGCCGCTTCTAACCTATATTTTCTGATATCATCTTCTAATTGACGGGCTGCTTCTAAATGCTGTAAAAACTGTTCTAGTCGTTCTAGTCTTTTTTGAGGTTCAGTAATTTCTTGGTTAATCATAATTACCTCTGTGAGAATTTTTTTTAATTCAAGAAAATGGGAATTGATAACAA
Organism: Nostocales cyanobacterium ELA583; assembly: GCA_037131225.1. Classification (GTDB taxonomy): domain Bacteria; phylum Cyanobacteriota; class Cyanobacteriia; order Cyanobacteriales; family Nostocaceae; genus Dolichospermum. The sequence goes on from JBAXRM010000089.1 coordinate 13,712, forward strand.
GAAGTTCTCAACTTTTAAGGTTTGATTATTTTAATCCTTGAGCAGTAAACGCAGACCAATAACGGGGATGTGCAAAGGAAAATTCACCTTTTGATTTTTGTATTTTATCAAGTGCTATGGATATTTTTGCATATTTTTGATACTGGCGATCGCCACCTGTTTCTAATAAAATTCGTTCAAAAGTATTCCAAGAAATATTATGGAGGATAACGCTATTGGTGTGAGTGTCGCTGAGAGTAGGTGCTAGAATTACCATAAATTCACCTTGCAGTTTTAATGATTCTATTATATCACTATCATCAATTTCACTATTTTGGTTTTTTGCTTCTTTCCCAAGCTTTTGATGCTGGTGGTGGTGATGATGGCTTTTCTATAATTTCAATAATTGTACTAATAACTTGATAAAGTTTATCATCTTTGAGTTTTCCAATGTACCGAATTACGTTACTTTTATCAACCGTCGCAATAATATTAGGACGAATATAGCAAGGACTTAAATTTAATTTACCTACTCTAAAACCTTGATCTTCTAATTGAATTTCATAATCTCGTCCTGGTTTACTGGTAATAGGAAAAATTATAATGTTATTATTGTCTGATTCTGCTATCACTAAAGCTGGTCGTTTTTTTGTGGTAGATGTATCAGAAAAAGGAAAAGGAACAGATATCACATCACCTTTAATTAAATGTTCTATAGATCCTTCCATGCTTCGTCTTCCTCTGGATTAAGCCAAACTTTATTTAATGATGATTCACTCATTTCTAAAAATTCTTTAACCAATATTTTATCATCATCTGTATCAACAGCTTGTAAATTTTTAACTACTTCTAATGGCAGTCCAGTTAGTTTGACGATAAAATCTAAATCAATACTTTCTCGTAACATATTTACAGCAACTTGGGTTAAGCCTTGCTGTAAACCTTTTTCCCATGCTTCCTGTAATGTTTGCGCTGGAATTGATAGGTTGTTCATATTTTTTATATTTATGTAGTTAGATTTTTTGACTCCGATTCTATTGTACCACAGTCTTTATCACAGACAATTTCAATTCTTTCAATTTCTTGGATGAGGATATCTTTAATTTTATCATAATCAAAATTATCATCCAGTTGAAACTTTGTTTTACATAAAAATAGTAGTTCATCTATTTGGAATTCTCGCTTTGCAAAACATTTCGTTAGCAATCGTAAAATTTGACTATCTTCCTGATCATGAAATATTGTAACCCCACCTTTGTCGTACACATAATCATAACTCAATGCCTTTAGAATCCTAACTTCTTTACAGCACCATGTTGTAATGCGAGAAATCGCTGTTGGAGGAATTACACCAATATAACAACAGTTACCCATTTCTTGAAGGCTATCTTTCAAGTAACCCTGATAGGATTCTAAATTTTCTTTAAAATACTTTGTGCGTTCTTCTAGTGTTTCTCCTATTGTACAAGGCAGGTTTGACCGTGCTAAAAAGTCTTCATCTGGGTAGAGATTATCTTGTTTTAAGGAATCAATATCTATTTCAATTAAAGCTACTTTCGAGCTTAGTGTAGTAAATTCAATTGGTGGTTCTATCAATTGTGAGGAAAACTGTTTACTCAAAGCAGCATAGTATTGATCAAAAGCATAGTATTGTGAATAAGCATTACTTAAATAAACAGAGTCGTTCCTTGACTCATAATCATTTGACTCAGGCATAGACCAATTGCTTTTTTTGGTTTCTCTGGGAGGTAAAACTCCTTGACTCCGAATTCTCTCAACATTTTCAAAACTTGTACCGTGGTAAAGTAACATTAGCCTACTCCTGGAAAAATTATCTCATTATTTTATAATATCAAGATAATCGTGTGAATACTGGGAATATTTGATAAATTAACCAGCCTAAAAATAAGCCTAACCAGGATGTACAAAGTAAAATTAAAAATTTATGCCATTGGCTGAAATATTTTTCTATTTCTTTAATACAAGTAAAGATAAAAAGAATATTCAAAAACCAAAACATAATAAAAGCCACAAGTGCTATCCAACTGTATTTTACACCCCACATCTGAGCGAAAATAAGAGTCTCCATCGGAACTACTACCAAAGTCCACAATATTACCCAAACAAGAGTCCAACGATAATAAACCGTCCAAATCACAGCCCAACAAAAAGACATCCAGGACAATAATAAAAACAAATCTTTACCAGCAGGTGCTAATAGCAATCCCATTATTAAATAATATAAACTCATGACTACTAACCAAAACCAAGGAATATTATTAATTTTTTTATTTTGTTGTTGAGAATTATTAGTACCTACAATAACAGGAAATGTTTTATCAGTCCTAATTGTTTGATGTTGAGTTTTCTGACTAACCTGATAAACCTGATTACTAAAATCAGGCAATAACTTTAACCATTCTCTCATAGACTGCGGACGATATTCCGCTTCTAAATTCATACCTTTAAGTATTGCCCGATTCAAACTATCACTAATACCAACAACATATTTATTAGGAGAAATTAACGGTTTATTATACAATTTTCTATCCAGCGAACTTTCAGGACGTTTACCTGTAACTGCATAATATAAAGAAGCAGCAAGAGTATAAACATCAATCGTTACTTGTCTGTTACCTCCCATTTGTTCATAAGGTGCAAAAGCAATATTAGCAGGATGATCAGAAGTAAAATATCCATCTTGGGGCATTATTTCCCCAGCAATACCAAAGTCAATTAAAACAGCTTTACCATTTTTTTGTACCATAATATTACCAGGGTGTGCATCCCGATGAACTAAACCCTGATGATGAACAAAAATTAAAGCCTCTCCAATTTGTTTGATATATCCTACCGCTTCTAATTCTGGTAATGCTCCCTGTTTTTGGACTAAATTAAATAAACTTTCACCCGGTACAAAGTCCATTACTAAACAATATGTTTTACAATCCTCAAATAATTCTGTTATACGGACAATATTCGGGTGTGGTTGTTGAGAAAGTTGTGCTAATTTGCGTCCTTCTTGAATAAATCTTTTTACATAATTGGGATATTCAGAATCATTTTTTAGGATTTCATTCGGCGTTTTTATCACTACCCACTGCTTTAAAAGTGTATGTTGTGCTTGATACGTAATTCCAAAACCACCCTCTCCCAGGACTTTTTCGATAACGTATCTCCCACCCTGTAATTTATACCCCTTTTGCCAAACCATAGGTTACAGATGCCCAAAAATAGTTATGTACATTTTGGCACAATTGGGTATGATTTGGGTAGTGTGCTGATGTTATTTTAATATCATGAGGCAGAGCCTCTATATAGCATTCCCAGCCAGAGACTGGGAACGAGGGAATAAAAACTTCTTCACTATTTGAGTGTTTTCACGTCAGGATAATTAAGAATTTTTGCATCAGCAGTTAACAAAAAACAATCATAAAATCTGGCAGTAGCGACAATAAGTTGATCAAAAGGATCGCTATGAAAACCGTTTAACTGAGTTGAATCAACAATTATTGGCAAGGATAAATTTAATAATTTTACTCCTGGATAAGCTAAAGCAAATTCTAGCCATTTATCAATAGCTAAAGGTAAAATGAGTCTATTTTTTTCTACTAATTTTGCTACTTCCCAACAAGAAAGAATGCTAACTCCTAAACCATCAGATTCATAATCTTTTAACCATTGTTTTTGTTGTTGTGTCAGTCGTGAATCGTTCTGAACCCACCAAACCCAGATATGTGTATCAAGTACAATCATTGTAGAACTTCCCAATCTTCTAAACCAACGGGTTCTGTAGGATCTTCATAAGAGTATGGCTGTGTATTTTGCAATGGGTAAAGATTTGTATTTGATTGTGGTTTTATTAATACTTGCTGCTGTGGATGTTTAGCTTCGAGAATAATCACTTCCACTGCTTCACCTGCGTGAAATGGTAAACCCCGCAGCGTCAGAGTTCCATGTTCAGTTAAAGTTATTTCTATTTTGTGAGCGTTCATATTTTTTTGTATAATGTACTTCCTACTCTCTAATTTATCACCTTTTTGTAGAAAAAATACCAAATGAAGCCTCATGGGCAAATAGGTGTTACAACAGTAGGAGAAGTTCGTAAAGCAGGTGGTGATGTAATTAGAACTTCTGGTAGAGGTTATCATGCAACATTAACTGGTTTAACTTCAGAACAAATTAGTAATTTGATCACACCTATAATTCCTAAACCAAAGCCATAATATAATTGTCAAATCATCTATTTTCATTCTACATCCACAACAAAAATAACCGACTTCCCTATCTGCGTCTATCCGCGTTTATCTGCGTTCAATTACTTCCACCCAACCACCTAACTTTTTTCCACCAAATAACCACAACGATGTTCACCATGAATCAACCAGTGAGTCCGTTCCACAGTACAATCTGGGAGAATAGCCGCAAACATTTCCAATTCATGACCACAAACGCTGGGAAAAGATTCCGCAACATCAGAAATAGCGCAAGTATGTTCCACAAAAATAAATCTTTCCGCACCACTAGCATCTGATTCCACAGCGTGAAACTCCGCCATAAAACCTTCAGCCTTTCGCAATTCTATCAAATTTGCGACTCGTTCCTGCAAAGAACCATTACCCACCCGTTCATGATATTCTTGGGCTTTACGTTCCCACTGTTTCCGTAAAATAGACTTTACTTGGTCACGTCCCACAGTTTCCGCCAAGGTATCAAGGAGAGAAACCGCAAACTCACCATAACCATCACCTAAGCGGTTAGCACTTTTTTGCAAATGTGATCTTCCACCCCGACTCAAGTGATAAACGTGATGGGGTCTGCCCATACTCGGTTGTTCTGATACCGAATATATAACTAGCT
>JBAXRM010000090.1:0-18472 GCA_037131225.1 Nostocales cyanobacterium ELA583
ACGCACCATTCCACGTTAACTCAGAATTGCAGGTTATTAAATTTGCGTTCCTTAGGTATTAATTTTAGATTAGACAAATGTTTCCCTGGTTATTATCTCACTGCTAGAGTATATTTACGCAAGTTTTTCAGTTCTACTTGTATTTTTACGTAAAACTGCTGAATCAGTATTTAGTACATAATTACTATGAATAAGGTAATAGTTAGTACAATTACTGATTAAAATTAGAGCAACGAAATTAAAGTACCATTATAAAACAAAAATTTGTGTAAGCCTTACCTCTTTGCTGCTATAAACAATAGTCTTATCGCTATAATCTGCTGTGATTTAGCGCAATTAATATGCTTGACGTTCTAGATTAGCTTCCATTGTACTGTCTAAAAAATGACCAATGAGAATGCCACTCGTTAAATAATACTGATGATCATTAATTCGATGTAGAGTTTCAAAGCCACTACGTCTTTGCAGATTTTTAAGATCTGTGGAGGTATCTCCAATTACCCAATAACGCTGCACAATTGTATCTGGACAAATCCAGCCTTCCCCTTCTATTTTGCCTAGATAACTATGCTGAAGCAAAAAATTATATTGGCGTTCTCCCTCATGGAGTCTTCCTTTATACTGAAAAGAAATCTCTGGGCGATCGCCGTTAGGAAAAATTAGTTTGGTGGCCATAGAGAACCAATTATCCCGATTCCAAACTACTAATGTCAAACCTTTTAAGGGAATTGGTGGACTATTGCGCTCCAACCAATTCCCTTGCATTACCCAACGTCCTGGTTCTAATAAAAAAGTATGGTCCACGTGCCAAATCCTAGTTTTTAATCCAGCAGAATCGAATTTTTTGACTACTTGTTACCATAGTCTTCCCAGAAAAAATGGGAGAATATAGTTTTAATTACCGTGAATTTCTCCTAAGAGCATCTCTTCATATGCTCCTGTAACTGCGGGTAAGTTACCAGGAATACCTATATTTCGCCAGTATGCTAAAACCGCAAAGGCGATCGCTTCTTTAAATGCGGCGCTTACGCCAAACTCATCGGTAGTAGAAACTGGAACATTTCCCAACAATAACTCTAGCCGATTTTTTAAGTAAATATTACGACTACCACCACCACATAATAATACTTTATGTGGCCTTCTTGGTAAAAACGTGTCATAACTATGGACGATAGAAGCTGCTGTTAATTCTGTAATAGTTGCTAAAAAATCTGCGGAGTTAAGTTGGTAGGGGTGGGCATCTTGTAAACAATCATGCAAGTAAGCAAGACCAAATAACTCACGTCCAGTAGATTTAGGTGGTGGTAAGTGGAAATACTCATGACTTAACCATTGTTCTACCAACGGGTAACATGGTGTCCCACTGGCTGCCCAATCGCCATTTTCATCATAGCTTTTAGCACCATTGGTAAAATGCTGTACGGCTAAATCTAATAGGCTATTCCCTGGACCTGTATCCCAACCGCGAATTTGGGACAACCAATGATCACTACGGATGGGTAGATACGTGACATTACCAATGCCTCCAATGTTTTGAATACAACGTTCTTGTTGAGAATGACTAAGTAAATAGGCATCTACTTTAGGAACAAGAGGCGCACCATGACCATGAGCAGCTATATCTGCTGTTCGGAAATTACTGACAGTAGTAATACCAGTTAGATAAGCAATCAGCGCCCCCCGTCCTAGCTGGAAACTATAACCTAGTTCTCCTTCGCTGTGGGGTGGACGATGGTAAACAGTTTGTCCATGAGAACCGATCAAAGTAGCTTCCTGATGGCCAGCTTGAATATGTTGAGCAGCTTGGGCAAAACTCTGAGCGATCGCATCATCTATTGCAGCTAAATCTGCTATTGATACAGCGGTACCAGCCCCAATCTCCAGAATCTGTTCTCTGAGTTGAGGGGGGTAGGGATATGTTTCCCCTGCTAGTAATTCCACCTTCAGATCCCACTCTTGACCAGAAATTTCTACTAAAGCGGTATCTATCCCATCTACAGACGTACCGCTCATTAAACCAATAACGCGAGTCGGTTGCATGGACTCAAATACTCTTATGGATTTGCAATCGTAGTGTAATTGATTCCATTATCCATGTCAAAACAATACTTCTAAGTATTTGGACAAAATTAAATTTATCAGTGGAGACAGGGAAAAAATATGTGGTAATTCGTCTAATTACATTCAAAAGAGTTGGAGAAAACTAATCTGCTGAAAAAATTCCGGAAACAGAAGCTATTTTTGAGCAAGTTGAACAAATCAATACTAAAGCTGATAATGACTTTCGTAATCTGCGTATCTCTATTGATACTAAGATAACGGATAAGAGGCAGAAAATTCTATCCTGAACGGAATTTACAGATATTTCACCGGAAATAAAAAGCTATTGTCTCATTTATCATGTATTTCATTAAGTAAATACAAATTTATTGACAAAATTTTTAGAATCTCTATATATCTTTAGATAGAAATAATGCAGAAAATTACAGTTGGTAGTCGCAGTTACAGTAACCGGGGATCATCGGGTGTTAGCTTTACCTAATGTAATGTAAAATTGTGGCGCAAATAAGCTCCTCAGCAGTTATGGCTCAGATATTAGATCCTCTACCACCGGAGCATTCAGGGAAGATTCTCTGCTGCTACGTCAATGCCACGAATAAGATTCAGGTGGCTCGTATTTCCAATATTCCTAACTGGTACTTTGAAAGGGTTGTGTTTCCTGGACAAAGGCTGGTATTTGAAGTTCCTCCAGCGGCGCAAATGGAAATCCACACTGGGATGATGGCGAGCGCTATCATATCAGATACGATTCCCTGCGATAGCCTGATCATCCATGAAGTTACCAATGATGAGGAACAAAACAACTTATCTGCGGGGATAAATCCTAGTAATAACAATTCAATGGGGTCAGAAATTAATAAGAAAATTGCAGATAAGACAAAACCTTTTCAATCCATTGAATTGGCATCTATTGATTAAGAATCACATCATAATTCCACCCAAGGGTAAAGCACATTACGCTTTACCCCTATAAAATCTAACTACAACCTAGTTCCACAGTCAGAACAAAAATTATGGTTAGGTTGGTTTTGGGTCCCACAATTACTACAAGCAATTGATTCAACTGCGGTTCTTGGTGTCGGCTTAGGCAAACCAACCATTTGTGAGTTATTCTTACCAGGGGCTACCATTGGATAACAGTTTTCATCTCTGGTAACGTGGACATTCACAATTACAGGGCCATTGTGTGTCAGCATTTCGGCAATTTTATCTGCCAACTCTTCCCGCTTAGTAATTACCATGCCCTTGATACCATAAGCCTGTGCTAAAAGCTCAATATCTGGCATTCCTACTTCCATGTTAGAAGATGAATAACGCTGTCCATAGAAAGCTTCTTGCCACTGTCGCACCATGCCTTGCCAACCGTTATTTAGAATCAAAGTCTTAACATTAATGCCATATTGTGCTAATGTTCCCAACTCTTGCAAACACATTTGGAAACTGGCATCACCGCTGATACAGATTACTTCTTCATCAGGAAATGCTACCTTCGCACCCATAGCCGCAGGGACACCAAAGCCCATTGTTCCTAAACCAGCGCTAGAAATCCAGCGTCTCGGACCATTTTTGAGGAATTGGGCAGCCCACATTTGATGTTGACCCACATCTGTGGTGTAAAATGCTTGGGGTGCTTGGTTGGCAACTTCCACAATTACCTCTTGGGGAGAAATGCTGTCGGCGTGATGGGGGACAATTAAAGGATAATCTTGTCGCCAACGATTAATTAAGTTTAACCATTCTTGGTTTTGGTTCGGTGTGGCTTTAGTATTTGCCTCTTGACATCGGCGTAATAAGTCTTTTAAAACGTTTTTAACATCACCAACTATGGGAACTTCGGGAACGCGATTTTTACCTACTTCTGCGGGGTCAATATCAATGTGAATGACTTTAGCTAAAGAGGCAAATTCATCTAATTTACCTGTAACTCGGTCATCAAATCTCGCCCCAACGCAAATTAATAAATCGCAATCTGTAACCGCAAAATTGGCGTAAGCTGTGCCGTGCATTCCCAACATTCCCAAGGATAGGGGATGATGTTCGTCAAATGCACCGATACCCATTAAGGTGGTGGTAACGGGGATATTAAATAATTCTGCCAACTGCTTAACTTCTTCGTGGGCATTGGCTGCGATCGCTCCTCCCCCAACATACAACAATGGGCGGCGACTTTCGCGAATTAATTGAATGGCGGCATTAATTTGGCGCGGATTGCCCTTGACGGTAGGACGATAGCCAGGTAACTTAATCGAACCAGGTTCTACAGGCACATAATCAAATTCTTCCAGTGCCACATCTTTAGGAACATCAATTAAAACAGGTCCCGGTCTCCCAGTGCTGGCAATATGAAAGGCTTCCGCCACAATCCGCGCCATATCTTTGGTATCACGGACTACATAAGAATGCTTAACAATGGGTAAAGTAATCCCATAAATATCTGTTTCTTGAAAAGCATCTGTACCAATAGAAGCTCTAGGTACTTGTCCCGTGACTACAATCATGGGAATAGAATCCATGTAAGCTGTAGCAATACCTGTAACTAAGTTAGTTGCTCCAGGACCAGAAGTACCAAAGCAAACTCCTACTTTACCAGTAGCACGGGCATAGCCATCAGCAGCGTGTGCCGCACCTTGTTCGTGTCTAACTAAGATATGCTTAACTGTACCCGCCGCTTCTATTTTATAGAGGTCATCATAAATTGGCAGAATTGCGCCACCAGGATAACCAAAAATATGCTCAACGCCATGACGGAGAAGACTATCTATGAGTGCAAAACCGCCAGATGCCCGTTGGGGTGCGACAACCGAGGAGTTAGAGACAGGAGACTGTTTGTGATTTTCAGATTTTGGGGGACTGATTTGAGAAGACGAACGCACGGTTAACCTCAAAGTATAGCTAAAATTAACGCTTAGATTCTGTATTTAAAACTTCATTTTAATGTAAGAATTCTCACAATTGCACAAGAAAGCTATATTTATTAGCATTGACAATAGATCATGATTGTACAATTTTTAGATCACATCTTGCAATACCCGGCGAGTATTTTGCCAAGTCCAGAAACCAACAGCCCCAACAACTATACTCATTCCTAACAAAACTGCTGATAAACCAAAGGCATTAACTAGCTTTGTTGTAATTAATAAAGGTGCAGTGAGAGCAATGTTAATGGCATGATTTTGAAAGCCAAATACCTTACCGTGCATTTCTGGTGGTGTTTGTTGCTGAATTAAAGTTTGCATTGGCACGTTGACAAAAGCCGCACCTACGCCCAAGAAAATACAAAGACCTAATGCTAAGGGTTGATTATCAATAAAAATGAATAAACCTAAGGAAAACGCCATAATCAAAAACCCAATTAAGGGCAAGGGTTTATGATGTAAGCGATGTCCAGAATGACCTAAAATAGCTGCACCTATCACCATACCCACCCCAGCCGCAGCGACAAAAGAGCTAAATTCTTCTGGTGCTAAATGTAACCTCGCCGCCATGCCAATCGCTAATTCTATCAAGGCGGCAAATACGCAGTATAAAGTGACAATTTGTAGCATGGCATTCCACACCAACCGATTTTGTTTGAGATAGCGCAGTCCTAACAAGAATTCAGCCCAGGGATTAATTGCAGCTGCGTTTGTATCAATCTGTTTGTGTTCTTGAAAATGAATTGGCATCATAATCAAGGCAGAAAGCAGATATAAGCAGCCCACTACCAATTCTTTACCAAAGCCTTGATTAAAGCTTTCAAACCAATTCAACATGGGAGTAGCCACTGCATTACCAATAATTAATGCTGCCATCATTGTGCTACTAAATAAGGCATTAGCAGCCATTAAACTCTCTCTTTTCACCAACAGCGGAATTGAAGCTTGTTCTGCTGGGGCAAAAAACTGGGTAACGGTGGATATGGCAAAGGTAAAGAATAACAGAATTGCAAATTCTCGTGGCAGGAAGGGAATTAACAACATGAATATCCCCCGAACCACATCTGAACCGACCATAATCAATTTTTTTGGCACGCGGTCTACAATGACACCACCGGCAGAACCAAACAACATGGCTGGAACAGTAAATGCCATATACAAATAAAAGCGGCCGTCTTGCCCTACCTCATTTACAGGCAAGTAAAGTTTGAGTAAGGCAATCATTAAGACAAAGAATACCTTATCTGCCAATTGAGAAATCAGTTGACCAATCCACAGAAGCATAAAACCTCTGTTTTTTAGTAATGCGGCAAAACCATTGTTAACGGTAGTAGGTTCAGTGGGAAACATCAGATACTGGGGAATGGGGAATAAATAATCACTATTTCTCTTTATAGCGTTCTAATAGGAAATTGAGAAATTCAGATGCACTGAGGTGGTTTTTGGGAGGAGAGAAACCAACGGAGGGGTTTACCCATTGGCCTTGCACAGATTGGGGGGACTGCCACATTGATAAATGGTCAACTGCTGGCTCGGCGTAAAAGTTGTTTTCACTCATACCGAGGTAGGCTGAAGTCCAATGTGTATAATGATCGTGGCTTAAACGATGAATCGGGAAATTTCCCACTAAAGGCACTCCCCAACCATCAATAGCAATAAAGGCTTGAATATGACCTCCTAACAGTTGCCACGCTGTAGCCGCACCTATCCCTCCAATGACACCAGCACTAAAGCATAAGAATATAAGAGGCGATTCTAGCTTATTACTCAGGCAATTGTGCAAAAAATGTAAAATATGAACTGTTGATAAAGTTAAATAACCCTGTTCTGGATAAATCAGTATATCTACGGGCTTTTCATTGCTAACGCTTTTGCCGCTTTGATGAAAACACGCTTGGACAAATCTTTCTGTTAATGCTGGTTCATGAATTCCAGGGCAAATAATAATGGGCATTTAAGTAGGTTGGCGTTGAAAATTGTCGTTATGGCAAGGCAAAAGGCAAGAGGTAAGAGGCAAGAGTGAAGAGGGTTTGGGCGATTTTACTTTTCTTTACACAGTTTGGTTTTATTGTGTTCACCTACTTACTTGATTTGATATGGTAAATAATAAGGATACCTTTCATGTACTAAATCGTGAATTAAGTTAAATTAAATTTGATATTCGTTCAAGAAATCTTTTGCTGTTCTAATTGTAATTCCTTGATATTCAAATAAAATTAGTAAATCTTGATCACCTGTAATAATCACATCAGCTTTAGCAGCAATAGCAGTAGCCAGAATAATATTATCATCTGCATCTCTTAGTTCACGAATATTCAATTGTTGAATAGGATAAAAAATTACTGATTCTTGAATAAGATTGATGATTGTGGGAACTGTTAAAGTTAATGCTTGTAATTTTGGTGCTAGTTTTCTTTTATTGAATGTACTTTCCAATTCATCTAACAATTCTTGAGACATAGCGATTGTTAGTTTTTGTTGTTCTCGTAAAAGTAAAATCTGATCAGGAATACCACCCCAAATGATAGCAGACACCCAAATATTTGTATCTAAGACTACTTTCATTGTTGAGTATTTTCTTGGCGAACTTCTCGGACAATTTCACAAATTTCTGCTGTTGTTAAAGGATGAGGATCATTTACTACTTCTCTTCTTTTCCTTAATTCCTGCCAATCAAATTTAGAAGCTTTTTTAAAAAAAATACCATTTTCATTTATCGTAACTGAATATTTTTCACCATTAACAAACTGTTCTCGAATTTCTGGAGGAAGTTCTAGGTTTCCTTCTGGGGTAAAGGTAATAGTAATTGTTTGTTCCATAATTACCTCATTTACTTAATTCTGAAAAAAATGGATACTATCCATAATATCATTAAATAAAACCATAAACCACTTCTTGAGTATGCAAACTGACCAATCACTAAATCTACCTCTGATGGGATGCGGAACTTGGGCTTGGGGAAACCAACTGCTCTGGGGATACGATGAAAGCATGGATAACCAGTTGCAAGAGGTATTTAATCTCTGTGTTAGCAGTGGTATTACTTTATTTGATACGGGCGATTCCTACGGTACAGGCAGATTAAAGGGACGCAGTGAGTTACTTTTAGGAAAATTTACCCAAGAATATCAAGGAATAGATAAAGAGAATATTTGTATTGCCACTAAGTTAGCTGCTTATCCTTGGAGATGGACAAGAAATTCAATTATATCAGCTTGTAATGCTTCGGCAAAAAGATTAGGTAAAAATGTTGATTTGGTGCAAATGCACTGGTCTACAGCTAATTATGCACCTTGGCAAGAAGTGGGTTTATTAGATGGGTTGGGAGATTTATACAAGCAAGGTTTGGTGAAGGGTGTAGGTTTATCTAATTACGGCACAAAAAGGCTTTTATGGGTACATCAAAGATTTCAGGAAAGAGGTATACCTATTAAAACTTTGCAGGTACAATATTCACTTTTATCTACTTATCCAGTGACGGAATTAGGTTTAAAATCCGTTTGTGATGATTTGGGAATTCAATTAATTGCTTATAGTCCTTTAGGATTGGGTTTATTAACTGGGAAGTTTTCGGAAAATAGTAATTTTCCTAAAGGTATTCGGGGATTTTTATGTAAGCAATTATTACCAGGAATGAAGCCGCTTTTAGGTTGTTTGCGAGAAATAGCAAATACGAGACATAAAACTATGTCTCAAGTGGCAATTAATTGGTGTATTAGTAAAGGGACAATTCCTATTCCTGGTGCTAAAAGTGTGGAACAAGTGAAAGATAATATTGGGGCTTTGGGGTGGTTTTTGAGTGATAGTGAAGTTGTAGAGTTGGATCATGCGGCTGATAGGGTGGAGAAGAAAATGGTGCAGAATATTTTTCAGACAAAGTGAAATCAGTTGATTCAAAGACTAAACAGTATAAAAAATACGGAACATTTTTAACCAGAAGACTTTCAGTTAATGGATTTGTAATAGAATTTTCTATGGTTCATAGAGAAGTTTTACTAAAAATTCAAAGTTACGATTGTTTCGATTTAATGCAAATAGCAGGAATAGATATTAGAGTAATGAATGATGCAGGTATTTGGTTATACTCTTATGACGAGAATTCTAAATATGATATACTTGGAAATAAAGCATTAAAAAGATTAATTTCATACAAATTAGATTATATTAAAATATTATTTAATGAGGAAATAAATCAAAAAAAAATACAACCTTTATCTACAGAATCAAAACCTGAAATAGATGATAATAATATCTTATATCCTCGAATTATTAATCTCGCCTACTTAATGGGTTGTGGTGGATTAAATTTGTCAAGTTAATATCTAACTATTGATATATTTCTATCTACTTCTTAAGTACGAAGTCAAGTTGATAGTTTAAGCTTAGACTGAAGTAAATTCTCTGTTTTCTGAATCAGAGTGATCAGGCTTTAGACTATCTACTCATACTTATTTTCTTATTGATTTGAATACTGGAGATAAAAAAATGGAATATACTGAGTTTATCACCCATGTCCAAAGTCTATCGCAATCGGAATCTCGTGAAGAAGCCGAAGTTGCTACCCGTTCTACTTTGGAAATTATTAAACAAATTATTCCTAGTGATGAAAGAGAAGAATTAGCAACAGAAATACCATATCAGTTAAGGGAGTATTTGTGTGGAAGTGAAACCGAACCTATTCAATCTTTTCATTTACAGGAGTTTATTGAGCGGATTAGTCAAAAAGAAAAGGTAGCACCCACCATAGCTGCTATTCATGTACGGGCTGTTTTTGCTGTTGTCCAAAATGCTGTTTCTCCAGAGAAATTTCGCAAATTCTATGATTATTTTTCCCATGATTATGAGGAATTATTTAACATATCACCCACAAATCAAATCTCCGCTTAGTTAGTCAAAATTTGGTAGTGGAAAATTTAAAATACCTGATTTCTGAGAGAAGTCGGGTATATTTTTGTTTACTAATAATTGAGAATGAATTATTATATATCTAAAATTATCAAATTTTAATTTAATTTCGGGAATTATGCTGACTTTTACCCAACGCAACCCACCTAATAATGATGCTATAGTGACCATTACTCTTTCCCTGACTGCGGAAGAACGGACTCGCAGCCGTCATAAATTTATATTAGCAGATGCTAAGGAGGTTTTTTTGCGTTTAGCTAGAGGTACAGTATTACATGATGGCGATATTCTCACAGATGAAAACCAAAGTATTTATATGAAAATTATTGCTAAACCTGAACCTGTTATCACTGTATTGGCAGAAATTTCTTTATTATTAAGGGCTGCATATCATTTAGGAAATCGTCATGTACCTGTGGAAATTACTCCCACTTATTTACGTTTATCTCCAGATGTAGTTCTAGCTGCTATGTTAACACAATTAGGGTTAGAAATTAAAGAAGAAATTGTCCCTTTTCAACCAGAGTTAGGAGCTTATGGAAATCACTCTCACCCATAGCCATTTCTTGGCGATTTTACAATTAGCAAGTCCCGCTTTACCTGTTGGTGCTTATAGCTATTCAGAAGGTTTGGAAATGTTAATAGAAAATGGTACTATTACTAATATTGAAAATCTTAAATATTGGCTAAAATCTGAGTTACTTTATGGCTCAATTCGCCTAGATGCGGCAGTAATGGTAAGGGGTTTTCATGCAGTCCAATCAGGTGATATGGAGGCTTTGAAAAGGTGGAATTTATGGTTATCAGCAGCGAGAGATACGGAGGAATTACGGGCTGCTAGTTGGCAAATGGGACGATCTCTGATGCAATTATTAGGTAAGCTAGAACCGGAGATTTTGCCTGTGGTTAGTGCTGTGGGTTATCCTGGCAATTATGCGATCGCTTTTGCCATAGCTTGCGCTCATTGGGATATAAATATTCAAGCTGCTTTATTAGCATACTTACACAGTTGGGCAAATAATTTAATTACGGCTGGTATCAAACTTATTCCTCTTGGACAAACTGCGGGACAAGAGTTATTGCTGGGGTTACAACCTTTATTAACTACTACAGTTGGGGAAATCCTGACAATGGAAGATGATGATTTGAAATGTTGTAATTGGGGTTTGTCTTTAGCGAGTATACAGCACGAAACCCAGTATACTAGATTGTTTAGGAGTTAATAATTATGACTGCTTTAAGAGTGGGAGTTGCGGGTCCCGTGGGTTCGGGGAAAACGGCTTTGGTAGATGCTTTATGTAAGGGATTACGAGAAAAATATCAGTTAGCAGTGGTGACAAATGATATCTATACTCAAGAAGATGCTCAGTTTTTAGTCCGTTCTCAGGCTTTGTCAAGCGATCGCATTTTAGGAGTAGAAACAGGTGGTTGTCCCCATACTGCTATTCGTGAAGATGCTTCCATGAATTTAGCTGCAATTGAACAATTAGAAGAAAAATTTACAGATTTGGATTTAGTCTTTTTAGAAAGTGGTGGGGATAATTTAGCGGCTACTTTTAGTCCTGAATTAGTAGATTTAACAATTTATGTCATTGATGTGGCTGCTGGTGATAAAATTCCCCGTAAAGGTGGTCCAGGTATTACAAAATCTGATTTATTAGTTATTAATAAAACTGATCTTGCTCCCTACGTGGGTGCTGATTTAAATGTCATGGAACGGGACGCGAAGAAAATGCGCGGTGATAAGCCTTTTATTTTTACAAACCTGAAAACTCAAGCTGGTTTAGGAGATGTGATTCAGTTTGTTAATGCAGCGATTTGTTAATTGTCTGATAGCATAGTACCAACCATATTAGGATTTATAGAAGGTAATACCAGTTTAAAAAATATGTGCTAAACTTGTATAGAAAAAATGCTATTAATTCTAAATTTGCTGATAATACACAATCAACCAATTAAAGGATAAACTAAAAATATGGTAAATAATATCTCATTCATGGTCATGAGTAAAAATATTGATATTATCAAAGACACCAGAGTAAATTGTTACTCTGTGATGATACAGTTTCAAGTAGGAGACTATCTAAAAAGGGTAAAAAGTGCCTTTGAAAATAGAGGAGGTTTAGAAGGACAAAGAGATACTTTAAAAACAACTACTGCGATTCGTATACGCAAAAGGATGATTAAAGATATAGAACTTGGAGCAGTATTACCACCAATAGTTATAGGAGTAATTATTCGTCAGAATGATTTTGCAATTATTGACAAATTAGAAAATAATAATGATTTTTTAGAATTTATCAACAAAATACCTGAAGATAGTATATCTATTATTGATGGTATGCAAAGAACTACAGCTTTAAGTGCTGCTTTCAAAGATAATGCCAATATTTATAATCATAAAATTCGTGTAGAGTTTTGGATTGCTTCACAAATAAATAGCCTAATTTATAGAATGTTAGTTTTGAATACAGGACAAGTTCCTTGGGATATAAGAAGACAAATTGAAACAGTTTTTCAAGGAATAATTAAAGAAATTAAGGAAAAATTTCCCGTAATTGAAATAATAACACTTACAGATAATAATAAACGTTCAAATGCTGGACAATTTCAAGCTGATGATGTCATTGAATTATTTTTAGTATTTGGAGCTAGGAAAGAGAAAATAAATATTCAAGAAAAATTAGCAGAGGAGTTTCTAAGACTAGATTTTATAAGCTCAACATCAAATCCTAATTTTGCTAATATTTTTTATGAAGTCATGTTTTGTTTGTATAAATTTGATCAGGCAATTTCTCGATATCAAAATGAAGAAATAGAAGGATATTTTCAGGAAGGTAAGGATTTATTTAGTAGTCAACCAGCTTGTGTTGGATTTGT
This sequence comes from Nostocales cyanobacterium ELA583, assembly GCA_037131225.1. Lineage (GTDB taxonomy): Bacteria > Cyanobacteriota > Cyanobacteriia > Cyanobacteriales > Nostocaceae > Dolichospermum. Next base: position 12,762 of record JBAXRM010000090.1, read on the forward strand.
AACTGCGTTGGCTTTCTCTATCTTAGGTAGACCTGGTAATGATTATCAACCAGAAGAGCAAAATCAAAAATGGCAAGATATCAAAAAGAAAGCTGATATACTTTTAACAAAAATAGAGAATCTAGAAAGTAATGAAATAGGTAATTTTTTAGATTTTCCAACATTAAATGAATTAATTAGTAAAAAACCAGGTAGAAAAAGTTTCTTTGAAAGAGAGTTTTTTTTACAGGCGTTTAATTTATTAATTTCTGAAAAATTTAATATTGATAATATGACACAATGCTGGAGAGCATTATATTGAGATAATTATGTCTAGAAATATGATAGAAGCTAATAAATATATATTTAATTTATTAGCTAATTTTGTGGAAAATCAAAATATTGATGTTCCTATTTTTAGGGATGCTAAACGCTGTATTGAAACGAATGAAGATGATAAAAGATGGTTACAACAAGTAAAAATTATAACTGAACAATCAATTTTACCTTATTTCAGAACTGCAACTTTTGAATTTGATAATAAAAATTACTTTGTGGCTATTGGTTGGCAAGATAAATTAGAACTTGAACAAGAAATAATAGAGGAAATTGAGCTAAATGGAGGAATGGTTACAGCACTATTATTTGATCTAAAAGTTTCTGTTAAACAAACTGCTAACGCTTATCAAATAGCAAACAATATCTTGTACCTTCCAGAAAAAGATATTATTAGATATAAATTTAGTGAAATAAATCATTTTTTTGAACCACTTTTTGTTTATCAAATCAATGATAAATGTCCATTTGTTGAGATAAAATCTGATATAATTAAAATTGCTAATGTAAATTTATCAGCGTTTTATATTATTCAACATCGGCAAATTATTTCTTTAAGATTCCAGAAAGAAACTCTTTTGGTTTTTGAAAGGTTATTTACTGAAGGTGTAAAAGTGATGCAATATGATACTTTTGAGAATTTACTTTTTAGCCTAGTTTCAGTAAGTTGGAAGCATTCATTCCTTGATGTTTATAGATGTATAGAAAGATTATTTTCAATTTCTTTTTGGCAAGAATTTTATGAAGGTTTAGAAGTTAAAGATTCTTTACTTAACTTTTCCGCTAAGATAGAAAATTATACTGATTGGCGACCACAAGAAAAGGAAGCTATTAATAAACTCATAGATCATGCGCCAGAAGAAGCTATTAATCTTCTCAGAGAAATTAAAAATGATCTTTATGGTAATTCAGAAGGTAAGCTAGGAGAGTTTATTTATGAAATTCGTAATTCTATCGTTCATTTTCGACCAGCAACAAAACCGATATCAATAGATAATCAAAATTGGGATAAACTAATAAGAGCGTGCTTATTAGTTATTGAATGTTTATATCATCAATATGAAGAAATGTTAAACAAATAAATATTATTGTCTCTCTTAGACTGGTTATGATAAATTAGTCAAATAAATACAAATTTAACAATAGTCTTGAATCACTGTTATTGTGTAGATAGCAAAGAATGAGATAAAAAGTTTATTTGTCTAATTATCAACCCCAAAAACTCCCAAATAGAAAAATATTGATATCGGTAGAAATATTCTTGTAAAAATCCCACGAAATTACTATATGTATAATTCCAAACGATATCTTTTATCCTTGCTTTTAATCGCATTATCTACTTTTATTAGCAGTTGTGATCCTAACAATACTGCTAATAACCCAACTCTAGAAATAACACCAAATAGCAATATTAATCCCAGTCCTCCAAAGAAACCACAGAAGTCTCCCACTCCCATAGTTAAGCCTTATGTCAACAATTCCAATACTAAAGCTATTTCTGGTAAAACTATAAACGTCACCGTATACACAAGTGATGCCCAATGTCAAGAGCTAATTCCCCAAAAAGCCGATGTTTCCGCTCGAGAACCCATCAATGAGGCCATAGGTAAAATATTCAAAGAACAGAATACAGCAGATTTTAGCGTATCTGGTTATCGTGTCAATGTAAGAAATGGTGTTGCGATTGTTGATCTCCGCGTCTCACCAGAATCAAAACGACAATTATCTTCTCTGTCTAGTTGTGAACAGTTTGCATTGTTTAGTAGTGTCCGCAAAACCTTAATTAGTAATTCTCAGTGGAAAATAAAAGATGTCCGCTTTACTGAACGTGGAGAAGACATTACCCTATAACAGACTCAAAGTGCTATATTTACAGATAACCCAAACATAGTCAAGATTTTCTCATGATTTTGCCAAAAGCAAAAACACTCATATAATCTCAAAAATCTGAGTTCAAGGATAAAAAATCAATGGGTATCACGATGATTTTAGTGGGGGGTTTAACTGTTATATTTACCGTTTCGTGCTTATTCTTTGGGATCAAAAAATCTTAGTTCAGGGATAAAAAATCAATGGATATCAAGCTGATTTTAGTGGGTTTAACTGTTATATTTACCGTTTCGTGCTTATTCTTTGGTACGAAAAATGGCTTTTATGATTCTAAAGACTATCATGGTAATGGTTCTGCACATTAATAAGAGTTATAACCAAGATTTGCAACTTTTAGAACTTTGCTGAAAAATATTGCTAAAAGCCAAATTTCTCAGCCAATAGTTTGATGGAAGTGAGGAGCAAATGATGGATAATATATTAATTGATGCTGGGGAAACCGCTAATGAGTTAGAATGTTTCCCCTATAGTGTTCAGCATCAAGATGAAGGAGTGTGTTTACTAGTTAAAATGGGTCAGCACCGTATCCTGTTAGATTTCGGCTTGACAAATATTTCATCCATAGCACATAACTTAACTAAATCAGCAGAAAGTGGTATATCACCCATGCCAGCGGATTTGGTTTTAATTAGTCATGCCCATCCAGATCATTGTAGAGGACTATTAACACTACATCAAGCTTTTCCCCTGTTGCCTATATATGCTAGTGAGGTGACAACAAAGTTATTACCGCTAAATTGGCTAGACGAAGAAATACCAAGAATTTCTTCATTTTGTCAGGCGTTACCATTGCGATCGCCTATAGAAATAAGAGAAAATTTAATAGTAGAATTACTTCCCGCAGGTCATTTACCCGGCGCTGTGGTTATTCTCCTCACTTACCACACCCCCAACCGCGATTATAAATTACTTTATACTGGTGATTTTTTCCTATCCAACTCCCGTTTAGTAGAAGGGTTGCGACTAGATGAACTTCGAGGTTTAAATTTAGACGTGCTATTAATTGAAGGTAGTTATGGAACATCCCGTCATCCCCATCGTCGCAACCAAGAAAATCAAATAGCAGAAAGGATTCATCGCGCTATCAGTGCCGCTGGGAGAGATGAAAGCTATTCAGTAATTTTACCAACACCAGCTTTAGGTTTAGGTCAGGAATTACTCATGCTGTTACGTTCTCATCACCACTTTACAGGCAAAGATTTAGACATTTGGGTTGATGGTGCTGTAGCTGCTGGTTGCGATGCCTATTTAGAACTTTTACCCCATCTTCCGGCTTCAGTGCAGAATTTTGCTCGTCATCAACCCTTATTTTGGGATGAACGGGTAAAACCTCGTGTCCGCAGATTAAAGCCGGAAAATCTGGCAACTTTAGGGACATCTCCTTGCATTGTCCTCACGGACTCTTCCGCAGATTTACGTAAATATTGTCAACCCAACACAGGTAATTGGCTAATTCTTTTACCTGAAAAAATTGATATCAAAGTTAATCAAGAATATTTAGTGCCGACAAAAATTGAAAGTTATCTTTTAGCGCAACACAGTGATGGACCGGGAACAACTCAACTAATTCATAATTTACGACCCCAGCACGTAATTTTTGTGCATGGTTCTCCTAGTTATCTAGCCGACCTAACTTGTTTAGAAGAGTTACAAAACCGCTATCATGTCCATTCACCAGCAGCCGGAACTCTAGTAGAATTACCGATTGGGGAAACATTTTTACAACCTGCACCCCCAGAAATTAATTATGAGGGGGAATTGACGGAGTTGGGAACTGTTATTACCATCACTCTCCCCGATGAGGTGACAGCAGATCCTCGCTGGCGACAATTCGCTGATACAGGTTTAATAGAAGCGCGTTGGCAGGGTGAAGATTTGGTATTACGGGGGTTATCTGCACGAGAACTATTAAACTCAAATAACCTTCGTCCTAATTCTGGTGATGTTGCGTGCTGTGGTAGCTGCCGACACCAAAGAGGGCAACGGTGTTGGAACCCCGCTGCCCCCTTATATAATTTCAAAGTTACCCTAGATGGTTACTGTCCTGCTTTTGAACGCTTGATATGAATTTAATTTAGGAGCGTTTAATCTGGATTTAGGTCAGTATAAGGGTTAGGGATACGCTCTGCTTCTGGACATTCTTCAGTTGTCAGCGGATCTATATTACCGCGTTGCACTGAAGCTAATTTTTGAGTAACAGATCCGATGCTTTCAAGACGAACCATTTCCTCCCAAGAACAAACTTCATCTTCCTCGTCTGTTTCATAGCGTAAAGTCACTAAATCGCCTTCGATATCAATGATGCGGGCTCGCTCTATCCAGCGCTGCTGATCCCGCAAAAAAACACATACCTCCCGCCCGTCGCAACACAGTTGATAAATTTTGCGGTGTAGCATGTAGTGCTTCTGCCTTTTTATACAACGTAGTTAAACCTGTCAAATTTGGGTTTTATCCCGGAAACATCAGACTCTTAGGGGCGAATTTCGCCGTAAGAACCCAGAAAGTTTAGTGACTTAATTTTACCACTTATTTTTAGTCATTAGTGTTGGGTGAAATTTTGGGTCTTAAGCTTTAGTTTACTGCATTAGTTGAATGGCTATGGCAACTGTTAACATCTATAGACATTTTTCTTTGATTTGGCGTTTCCAGCGGGAAAGTTAGTTATCCTTGGCAGGACGCTTTACCAAAAAAACTATTATGTCCTGATATAACATAGCTTTCTACCTTTCAACTGGACTATCTAGCTAAGTACAGACAACCGGGTGATTAGTCTCCAAAAGGTTTTCATCAATGTTATAATCTGTATTATATGTAAATGGTAACATTATTTTTAATTTCTTAACCGCGAATAGTTTTTTTAGTATAAATATTTGAATAACATCTCAAAGGCGTTACTGAAACAGAATATAAGTTTATCTCTACATAGGTTGTGGTATGGTAAAAGTAATTTTATACATTTGATTGACAATTTCATATACAGTATGCAAGGGAGTAAAACTAATCGAGTTAATTTTTATGCGTTTGTTCAAAGTTAATTACTGATGATTATTGAGACTATTAAATTTAAATGGGTTGTGAGCAGATGCTTCGCGTTTAATTTTGCCACTGATAATCTCATCATTAAGGGCAGCCAGAGCGGCCAAATCATTTGACTGATAACATCTGGTTGTTAGCACTTGATAGATTAAACCCTCAGATGGAACACTAAGACATCCGGTTTGGAAAGCTGAGTTAACTAATGAACGAATCATGGTAACTAGGTACTCATATAAGAAATTGATTATCTTGATTCTGCAACAATTATTTCTAAAATACATTGATGCAAACCATGTGTTCTTAGTGATTCTCATTACATAAATATAGTGATCGAAATCACGAATCATCGAGATAATACTTGTTTGCTTCAGAATTTCTACGGATAATTTCTGAGGATGACAATGCTATATTCTTAAAAACCCACATTCAGCATGAGTAAATATACTCAAAATATTTTTCCCAGCAGGTTA